>JANTGY010000347.1 GCA_024762695.1 Anaerolineae bacterium | reverse complement strand
AGAAAGCAACAGAGACGGAGACGGCGTTAACCTGGGCGGGCAGTCATGATTTGACGATTGGTTTTTTGGCGCGCTTGTTTGAAGAAACGACGCAGGCGGAACGGCTGCAAACAGCGTATGTGGGCAGCCTTGGCGGGCTGATGGCGTTGGCGCAGGGGCAGGCTGATGCGGCAGGCATTCATTTATGGGACGCAGCGACGGATGAGTACAATTTGCCGTTTGTGCGGCGGCTGCTGCCGGGGCGTCGAGTTGTTTTGCTGACTTTGGTTCACCGTTCGCTGGGGTTAATGACGGCCGTCAACAATCCCCAACATCTCCAAAGCCTGGTTGATTTAGGACGGCCGTCGCTGCGGCTGGCAAATCGACAATCAGGGTCGGGGACGCGGGTTTGGCTGGACGCCCAGCTTCAGGCCATCGACATCGCCCCCGAATCCATCGCCGGGTACGAGCAGGAATATTTAACGCACATGGCCGTCGCCTACGCCATCAAACAAAAAGAGGCCGATGTAGGTCTGGGCATTCAGGCCGCGGCGGCGGCTTATGGGTTAAACTTCATCCCCCTCACCCAGGAACGGTACGATTTGGTTTTCCCCGAAGCCGTATGGGAAACAACGGCCGTCCAGGATTTAGTCGCCGTCATCCGTTCCGACCGCTTCAAAGAAGCTGTTATGACCCTGGGGGGCTACGACACAACCGCGACCGGCCAAGAAATCTGGGTCTAAAGGAAAACAATCATCGAAGCAATTTGGCACGGCCTGGCGCAGGCCATCGAACTCATCGCTGCCGGCGACCCGGTTTTGCTCGAAATTGCCGCTCTTTCGCTGCGCGTTTCCGGGGTTGCGCTTGGCATCAGCGCGTTGACGGGCATTCCGGTGGGCGCGTTTTTGGGGCTGAGCCGGTTTCGGGGACGGCCGTTTCTCGTCACCCTTGTTTACACCGGCATGGGCTTTCCGCCCGTGGTGATTGGGTTGTTCGTTTACTTGCTCCTATCGCGCAATGGGCCGCTGGCAGCCATCGAATCGGCCATCATCCCGGCTCTATTTACGCCCGGAGCGATGGTTTTGGCCCAAAGCATCATCGCCTTTCCGCTGGTGGCCGGATTTACGATGGCCGCCGTTATGGGCGTTGATGCGCAGCTTCATTTGCAAGCGCGGGCGTTGGGCGCCACCCGTTGGCAAACGGCCGTCACCGTCCTGGCCGAGGCGCGCGTCGGCGTTTTAGCTGCCGTCATTGCTGGATTTGGCGGCATCATTTCCGAAGTGGGCGCGGTCATGTTAGTTGGCGGCAATATCGACGGCCGTACCCGCGTGCTAACCACCGCCATCGTCCTGGAAACGCGCAAAGGCAACTTCGATTTAGCCATCGCTCTCGGCGTCATCTTGTTGGGCCTAACCTTCGTAGCTAATTGGGCGCTGCTGCGCCTGCAAGGAAAAGAGGAATGACGCAGGACGGAAGATGATGGAAACGTTATACCAACTAACAAACGTCGCCCACGCTTACGGCGAACGGCAAGTTTTGCAAATTGATACGCTAGACATTCGTCAAGGCGAGATTTTGGCGTTGGTCGGGCCAAGCGGCGCGGGCAAGAGTACGCTGCTGCGCCTGCTCAACTTTTTGGAGACGCCGACGCACGGCCGTATCCAATTCCAAAACCAGGCCAGCCAGCCCATGCCGCTCCATTTACGCCGCCGGGTGACGACTGTGTTTCAACGGCCGTTTCTCCTCAATCGCAGCGTCAGCGCCAACGTCCGTTACGGGCTGCGCCTGCGCGGCCGCCGCGATCACACACACGCCGTTGAAAAAGCTTTGGAACAAGTTGGTCTGCACGAAATGGCGCGCCAACCGGCTCGCACCCTCTCCGGCGGCGAAGCGCAGCGTGTGGCTTTGGCCCGCGCGCTGGTCATTCAGCCCGACGTTTTGCTGCTAGACGAACCAACCGCCAATTTGGACCCGCAAAATGTCGCCCTCATCGAGAAAATCATTACGCAATTAAATCAAGAGCAGGGCACAACGCTGGTTTTGGTGACGCACAACATTTTTCAGGCCCGTCGGTTAGCTCAGCGGGCGGCTTTGTTGATGAACGGCCGTCTCATCGAAACCGCCGCCGCCAATGACTTTTTCCATCATCCAACTCAACCGCAAACAGCCGCTTTCATTCGCGGCGACATGGTTTATTAAGTTCGTAGTGAGCCACGCAGTCCGCGAAGTGGCGTTCTAAAAAAGCGACATTCAGGAGTAAATTATGAAGAAGACAATCCTTGCCATCGGCTTAGCTCTGATTATATTTACGGGATGCGGTCAAAAACCGTCCGCCGAACCGCAAACCTTGATTCTGGCAACAACCACCAGCACCGAAAACTCCGGCCTACTGGAATTCCTCCTGCCCGCCTTCGAGGAAGAATACAATGCTGCAATTGATGTCGTCGCCGTCGGGACAGGTCAGGCATTACAGCTAGGCGAAGATGGCAACGCCGATGTGCTGATGGTTCACGCCCGTTCCAGAGAAGATGAATTTATGGCCGCCGGTCATGGCGTTCGTCGTGAAGATTTGATGTACAACGACTTCGTCATCATCGGCCCCGCCACCGACCCGGCCGGCGTTAGCGGCACAAGCGATGTCGTCGCCGGACTGCAAGCCATCGCCGCCATCGAAGCGCCGTTCATCTCGCGCGGCGACGATTCCGGCACGCACATTAAAGAGCTATCTATCTGGGAAGAAGCGGGGATTGCGCCTGCTGGGGAGTGGTACGTAGCCGCCGGGCAAGGCATGGGCGCGGTGTTGACGATGGCTGACGAACAGCAAGCCTATGCACTCACTGACCGGGCCACTTATCTGGCGCGAACGTTAGAGGGAATTGATTTAGAGATTGCAATTGAAGGCGACCCGCTCCTGTTTAACCCTTACGGCGTCATCGCCGTCAACCCCGATAAAGGCGACCATATCCAGGCCGATTTAGCCAATACGTTTATTGATTGGCTCATCTCTATGCCAACGCAAGAAATGATCGGTGAATTTGGCATTGACCAATTTGGGATGCCGCTCTTTACCCCTGATTCGCAGCTTTGGCGAGAGGCTGAGAAATAGCACAATAATCAGGTGTCATGTCCAACATAACTTGAGAAAAGAATGAAATCCAGTGTAACTGAAGAAAACATATATTTCGATAAGCAGGAGCGTCTCAGCCAACAAGGTACAAAACGATGGCGACCAACCTGACATTCCTCGCATTTTTTGGATGACAAATATCACATGATGAGAATTATGCATTGTGATGGTTTTTCTTATCAGTTTATTGAAAGCCGTGTAGAAATTGCCAGAAGTGCCGCAAATTTAGCGGTTCTAAAAGTTAGAAAAGTGAATTGAGTGGATGGTTACCATAGTGAATTGCTGTGGAACGAACGCTTTTCAGTCAACCTATCTTTAACGACCCATTGGTAAGGAACGGTGGAATTGCTGCTTGGTATTAGTTTGCATGCCAGGCAAATGTTGCTCATGCATCATTGGGAATTGTGTTTTATAACACAAGAGGAAACAAATGCATCTCGTCCAGTCAAACCGGCCATCGCTTACAATGCCGAAGATGATGAGTATCTGGTCGTTTGGGAGCAGTTCTCATTTTTTGGCAACGCAATTTATGGGCGACGCGTAGATGGAGACGGCGCGCCCATTGGCGCCGCCTTCATCATTAGCGGGATTGGGACGAATCCCGCCGTGGCCTACAGCCCTGATGATGACGCTTACCTTGTCGTCTGGGAAACGACGCTCATCCCCGTAGCGCCATTGGGTATGGAAACAATGTTGGCCAGCAGTTCGTCGGGCAAGAGCATTCAAGCGCGGGCAGTGACGGCCGCGGGGTCGCTGCTGACCATCTACTATGTCGTCCAAAGCGATGTCGCTTCTGGCGAATCGGCTGAACTGCCTGATATTGTCTATAGCGAGGCCAATGATGTATTCGTCATTACCTGGCACTCGCCGAATGGCGGCTCGGGAATAGGCGGAGTAACTTATTACAGAATTCTGGCGAAAAAAGCGGAAACAACCGGCATGACCGGCGCTCGCTATACTGTGGCGGCCACCATCGACGCCAGCGTCAAGAACAGTTCTGTGGCCGCTGCCGATAACGGCACGTACCTGGTTGTTTGGCTGGATGAACGAACGACGAATAATGCGATTTACGGCC
>JANTGY010000346.1 GCA_024762695.1 Anaerolineae bacterium | reverse complement strand
CTTCACCGGCTGCGCCGACCACGATGAATGAAAATGGCGCGCCGTTGTAGCCCGATTTGGCAAATCGGGTGGCGATTTGGCAAATCGCCTTACATTTTTAGAGGAGACGGTCATGGATTATAGTAATTTATTGAAGCGGTCGTGGAATATTGTTTGGAATAACAAGTTTTTGTTTGTGCTGGGCTTTTTGGCAGCTCTGGGCAGTGGCAGATATGGTGGCAGCGGCGGCAACAATTCAGGTTACAATTTTGGCCCTGGCAACGATCCGTCAATGTTCTTGGATGAGTTCCAGACCTTTTGGATGCGGTATGGCGCGTTAGTGATTGGCATCATCTGCGCCGGTATTTTTGTGTCCCTCATTTTGTGGCTGGTTCGTTTGGTCGCCCAGGCAGGTATGATTGATGCAGTTTCGCGGATTGAAGCTGGTGAAAATGTCTCTTTTGGGCAGGCTTTTTCGGCGGGAACGGCGAAATTAGGGCGCATGGTCGGCTTGAATGTGGTGATGTATGGCCCGTTCACTTTGCTCGGTTTGCTGGCTTTTGGCGTTGGTATGGCAGTCTTTGGTACGGCTATAGCAAGCGAACTTTCCGGCGCGGGCAGCGGCGATGTTGAGGCGATTTTCGGCGTATTGGGCATATTTGGGATTATTGGGGCTTGTCTGGCTTGTATTTTTGTGCCGTTGATGATTGTTGTGACGGCCGTTTATCCCTTTGCTCAACGCGGCGCTATCTTGCAAGATTTAGGCGTAGTTGACAGCATCCGTCACGGTTGGCAGATTGTGAAGGACAATATCAGCGACGTTATTTTGCTCATTATCTTGTTCCTGGTATTGGGATTTGTATTTGGGTTAATATCGTTGGTTGTTTTACTCCCCTTTGCCTTTGTTGCTTTAGGCCCTGGTATTTTCTCCGTCATTGCTAGCGAAGGCGCATTTGGTGTTGGTCAGGTTGCGCTGTTGGCCGGCGGCGGCATTTGTATCGGTCTGGTCGGCGCGGCTGTTAGTTCTATTGTGACGGCTTATCGTTCAACGGCCGTTACGCTGGCTTACCAGGAATTTATAAGTAAGAAAATGTAGCAAGTTTGCAGGCAGCAAGTGGCTGGCAGAATTCTACTTGCCACTTGCCATCTGCCACTTTCATGAATTACGGCCGTTTATTCGCCCAGTCCTGGCATCTCGTTTGGCGCAACAAGTTTTTGTGGTTGTTGGGCTTGGTTGCCGGACTGGGTTCGGTTATTTTAGCGCCGCTGCGGGCAGCTTTTTCCCCTCAAATTACCCAATTGGTGAATGACCCGGCCAAACTCGAGACCGGTTTATTGGCGGCTGATCCAGACCGGCTGTCGGTCTGGTTGTTTGGGGGCGCGGCCGTCTTCCTGGTCATCTCTCTCGGCTATTGGCTGGCGGCGACTGTCGCTCAAGGAGCTATTATTGGGGCGGCGATTGATCTGGTTGGGGGACGGCCGTCCTCTTTCCGTTCGTCGCTGCGCCAGGGGGTGGGTTTCCTGAGCCGCTTCATCGCCATTGATGCGTTGGTCTATTTCCCCTTGTTTGCGCTGACGCTGGTCTTGATGTTGTTGACGTTGGGCGGCCTGATTGTGATTGCGTATGAGGCGGTGCAGGGCAGCGCGGCCGAGTCTGCGGCGGTGATGATGGGGGTGGGGCTGATTTGCTTGCTGCCTTTGTTGGCCTTGCTTTTACCCATCGGATTGGCGACTTCGGCGTTTCGCACGTTGGCTTTTCGGGATACGGCCGTTCACCAAACCGGCGTTCGTGACAGCATTCGGCATACCTGGCAAGTTATCCGGCGGCAGTGGACGGCCGTTTTGATTTTGTTTGCCTTGCTGTGGGGTGTGCAAACAGGGGCGGGCTTATTGGTGAGCGGCTTGACTGTGCCCTTGGGCTGGGCGACGGCCGTCACGCCATATTGGGCGGATAGTTTACTCTGGCTGGCGAGCGCCATCGCCGCTTTGCCCCTGGCGCTTGTCCACGCCTTCGTCGCCGCCGCCTGGACATTGGGCTACATGGCAATGGCAGCGGCGGAATGAAAGTTCCGTTTCGCTGGTTGACCGGATTATTGGCGGGAACGGCCGTTCTGGCCATCATCCTCATCCTATCGGGAATTTTTGATCCGCAGCCGGTGGGGGAAATGGTGTGGGAACGGCCGTTAACCCTGCAAACCATCCCTGCCCAATCCCATCAAATCGTCTGGCTGGATGCAGTTCCCGATGGCGCATTCAGCTTGCGCCTAACCGCCGCTCCCCAAAGCGGAGAAACCGATATTGCCTACGGCCTTGCTCTGGGCAACGATGATGATTTTCTGGCTATTACAGTTTCCCCGCTTGGCTATGCCGCGGTCGAAGAGCGCCATTCATCATTCATCACGCGTCATTTCGCATTTCAACCCTGGCCCCATGTGCGCCCCGACCAAAATGAAATTTGGCTGGATGTGGAAGGGGAACGGTTGACGGTGCGGATCAATCGAGAAGCGCTGTGGCAAGGGGAGGCCGAAGGAACCGGGGAAATTGGGCTAATGATGGAGAGTTGGGGGAAAACGGCCGTTGTCAACTTCCAATCTATTCAACTATTTGTAGAGCAGGATCCTGATTGACTGATAAATCTCATAATTCACCGCAAAGGAGGCAAAGATTTTTCCATTTTTTCTCCTTCACGCCCTTCGCGTTCTTTGTGGTTAGATACGTTTTGTCAGTCAATGAGGAGCGGGGTCAGTAATTTTATTGTTTGTCGGGACGCTTGCCTTTTACGTCGGCATACAGCGCTTGCAATTGGGGCAGATCGGCCGTTAGCTCGCCAGAGGGGGCGAACACGGGGTGGAGTTGCAGTTTTTTACGGCCGTAATCAACCACAATGGGGAAGATGGGTACATTTGCGCCCTGGGCGATGTGATAAAAGCCAGATTTCCACCGTTTTACTTTACTGCGCGTCCCTTCCGGGGCAATCGCCAGGACGAATTTCTCCCGCTTCTCAAAGGCGTCTACCATTTGTTCGACAACGCCATGCGCGGCGCGGCGGTCAATCCCTACGCCGCCCATCCAGCGCCATAACCAACCCAGCGGGCCGCCTACGAATTCCCGTTTAGCCATCCAGGAGACCCGAATACCCAGGGCAATGAACAGCAGCATCGCTATTGGAAAATCCCAATTGGATGTGTGCGGCCCGCCAATCATGACGAATTTGGGTAAATCAGGAATTTGGCCCATGACACGCCAGCCAAGCAGCGCCAGCGCTGCCTTGGCTAATCCGCGTGTGATTTTGTTGCCGCGTCGGGGAGCGGCTTCCCCCAGTTGTTGTGCGTTCATTTTTTGCTTCCCTCTCAAATTTTAGGCAAGACGATACCTGAAAACGGCCGTTTCGTCATACAAACTCGACCTTCATTCATCAACAATTAACCGATATTGCTGCGGACTCCTGCCAAACCGCTCGATCATCCCCCGCGCTTCCAAATCCAGCTTCACCGTCGTGAAATACCAGCTAACTGAACCATCAAAATTTCCTTCCAACTGACGACCGACTTCCGCATTGAGTTCTTTAAATGTTAACGATTTGTGCGCAGACAAGGAAGTCAAAATTGCGGTTTTGACCGCCTCGTATTTCCCCCTATCGATATTAACCCCTTGCTTCCCCGTTGGATGCAGGGTTTCAATTCTTTCACTCATTTTATCTTTCCTGAACTCCCCCTAAATCCATTCCTGGTCTTTTGCCGTAACGGTCAATTCGCTTTGGATAGCGCCGGTATGCGCTGTCGTGGCTGGTTCAATCAGCATAAAATGCGTATCCGGCTCAGCCAAAGGGCAATGTTCAACCCCTTTGGGCACGACAAACATCTCCCCTTTGTTCAGGACGACGTCTCCATCTCGAAATTGTAAAGTTAGCTTCCCTTTGAACACAATAAAAATTTCATCTTCATCTTCATGCGAATGCCAAACAAGCTCGCCATCGCCTTTGGCTAATTTTACAAGCTGTTCGTTCGACTCGGCGATAATTTTAGGCGTCCAAACCTCGTCAAACAACGCGAACTTGTCCTTAATCTTGATTTTTTTCATTTGTCCGTGGGTGTGTTTCATCTCAGTTGATGTATCGGGAATTCGTTAGTGTCACGAAGTTTTCGCCACTAATGAATCGCATGTTGCGGGAATTGGAATTCCCGCAACTTCCTCTCGAGTAGGTATC
>JANTGY010000345.1 GCA_024762695.1 Anaerolineae bacterium | reverse complement strand
TTGGTGATGGCGCCGGTGGGAACGGCCGTCATCAATGCCGCGCCAGCCAGTCAACGAGGCATCGCCTCCAGCCTGGTCATCGTTTTGCGCCTGATGGGGATGAGCGTCGGCTTGTCCGGTCTAACCGCCTGGGGCCTGCGCCGCTTCAACCTCCTCCGCACGCAAATCACGCTGCCCGATTTGCCCTTTTCCGACCCGGTCTACCAGCAAGCCATCATTGACGGGCTGACTGAGGTGACGGTACGGGTATTGACAGAGACGTTTGGGGTAACGGCCGTAATCGCCCTCATCGCCCTCTTCATCAGCCTCCGCCTTCGCCGCGATCAAATTTGACAAGCCGTGCAGCCAACTCTTACAATGTCTGTAAAATTTTGCGCGCGGGAGAAAAGTAATGTTAGCTGAAATTGCCGAACAAAAAACCATAACTGCCGACGCCTTATACCAAAAACCTCCAGAAGAACGCCGGGGGGAGCTAGTTAAAGGAGTGTTTGTAAAAATGTCGCCCGCCGGTCACACACATGGAAGAATTGCCGCTACAATCTTAATCCTAATCGGACAATTTGTGCGCCAAACAAGGGAAATGGGACAACTATACACCGCCGAAACGGGATTCTTGCTTTCGCGGGAACCTGATACCGTGCGAGCGCCAGACGCTGCTTTTGTCACCGCGGAACGCGCCGCTCAACAAGCCAGCGAATTGGGATTCTTTGACGGTGCGCCAGATTTAGCCGTCGAAGTCATTTCTCCCAGCGAAACAGTTGAATCCGTTGAAGCCAAACTCATTGACTATCTGGAAGCGGGAACGCAAATCGTCTGGTTAGTATATCCTCGCACCCAAACCATTATGGTCTACCGTTCTTTAACCGACGCCGAGGTATTGACGATTATAGACGATCTCAAGGGCGGCGATTTGCTGCCCGGTTTTAGCGCTCCAGTAAAAGAAATTTTCTCATAAGTCCATACCAAAAAGACCCCCAAATAGGAGCCTTTTTGTTGCTTGTTTTTTGTTGTCGGTGACGAGGCCACTTATTTTAGCCAGCGTTTTGGCCGATTGCCTCGCCCCTACCAAGTGCGCGGACATGCTGAATGAATTGATAGCGCTTGTACGACGGTAGAACGCCTCGTGATCGTAATCGTTGTCGTGATCGTAATCGACAATAATCGATCACGAATACAATTTCGACAACGATTACAAGCAATTGTTAATCAGGAAAGGGAAAAGCTACCACAATGCTTCAGAAATTGAATTTCTACTCATTTTGGGCATCATAGGCGTCCCAAGTCAGGACGTCCACAACGGCGCCGTACATTTGCAGTTCGCGTTGAGCGCGCAGGGCGGTGGCTTCGTCAACGCCAATGAAAATAGGCTGGGGCAAATTGGCGAGGGCTTTGGCTGCCTCAGCACCGTTCCAATCCACCATCTGTTGCAAAATTTGGGCAATGCGTTCCGGCAAAAGGCTAGCATCTTGTAAGACGACAACCCATTCGCCCTCGGTCTGCTGGGCCGGTTCAGGCATTGGGATGGGCGCGAAGGCGGCGTCTTCGGTTTTCCGCTGGGGCTGTTTGGTCTGGCGCGTTGCCGTCTGGTCTTGCCCGCCAACAACTCTGGCTTTGGCCCCCATCGCTTCTAAAATTTCTAGGGCTAAATCGGCCGTTTTCTGATCCACATTGGTCAAAATGGGCACGGGCAGCATCAGTTCGGCCAGCGTTATCACATCTTCCAGGTTGAGGCCGGTTACTTTGCGCACGGCCGTCAACGCGCTAATCTTCCTCGGCCCCATATCCTCCAACACAACCGTGACCGGCCCGCGCGGTTTGGTTTGATTGATGGCCACAAGGCGGCGACGAACGGCCGTATCCTTACCTTCAATCACACCCGCCAATTCTAAACCCCGGCGAATAATCTGCTGCCAATCCATCATCCGCTCCTGACTAATTCAAAAAGACCCCAATGAAAACCATTGGGGCCACAATTATAAACGTTCTACCGCATTGCAAACCAATACGCAAAACCAACTATTACGTTTTACGATTTACGTTTTACGATTTACGTTTTACGATTTACGTTTCACGCTTTCTTGCTTTCCTTCACCGCCACATGCAGCTCATCCAACTGCTTCTCGGCCACAAACGACGGCGAATCGGACATCAAATCGGTCGCCTGCGCCGTCTTGGGGAAAGCCATCACCTCGCGGATGTTGGGTTCGCCGGCCATGAGAGCCACCAGCCGGTCAATGCCAGGGGCGATGCCGCCATGCGGCGGGGCGCCGTACTCGAACGCTTCCAGCATATGGCCGAATTGTTCCATCGCCTCTTCCATCGAGAAGCCGATGAGTTCCATGATTTTGCGCTGCAACGGCCGTTCCGCAATCCGAATACTGCCGCCAGCCACCTCAAACCCATTGCAAACCAGGTCATATTGGTCGCTCAACACCGCATGCGGGTCCGTGTCCAACAACGGAATGTGCTCCCGCTTGGGCATCGTAAACATGTGATGGCTGGGTGCGTAATGCCCGTCCTCCATCGTCTCCTCGAACAGTGGGAAATCAATCACCCAAACAAAGGCCAGCGCATTCGTGTCCGTCAAACCCAGCCGTTTACCCATCTCCATCCGCAGCGCGTGCAAAACATCGCGCACAACTAATTCCGTGTCGCTGGAAATCAAAATCAAGTCGCCGGGGTTAGCCTCCATCCGCTCCGTGATGGCCACAAGCTGTTCCACCGAGAAGAATTTGACGATTGGCCCGCGAATCTGTTCCGTTTCCGGGTGAATTGCCATCCAGGCCAACCCTTTGGCGCCCGCTTTCTTGGCCAAATCTTCCAATTCGCTCATCTGCTTGCGACTGTAACCGCCGCAGCCCGGCGCGCAAATCGCCTTCACCGGATTGCCCGCGGCCACGTTAGCCGAGAAAACGCGAAACGCGCTGTCGGCCACCAAATCAGAAATCTCGGTCAATTCCAGCCCAAAGCGAACGTCGGGGCGGTCAGTGCCATAGCGGGAGACGGCTTCGGCGAAGCTCATGCGCGGGAATTTTTCGTAGGCCAACGGCACAATACTGGCCGTTTTGACCATGCCGACCATCATCTCCTCAATTAAATCCAGGATATCATCGCGCTCGACGAAGCTCATTTCCATGTCCAACTGGGTAAATTCCGGCTGGCGGTCGGCACGCAAATCCTCGTCGCGGAAGCAGCGGGCGATTTGGAAGTAACGTTCATAGCCGGCAACCATCAACAACTGCTTTAACTGCTGCGGGCTTTGCGGCAGGGCGTAAAATTTGCCGGGATGGACGCGGCTGGGAACCAGATAGTCCCGCGCCCCTTCCGGCGTGCTTTTGAACAAAATGGGGGTCTCAATCTCCAAAAAGTCGCGCTCATCCAAAAAGTCACGGATGAACTTGATCGCTTTGTGGCGGATGGTGAGATTGCGCTGCAAGCGCCCCCGCCGCAAGTCGAGATAGCGATATTTGAGGCGCAGGCTCTCATCCACGACTTCGTCGCGGTCAATGAGGAAGGGGGGCGTTTTGGCGGGATTGAGGATGGTCACGGAAACGGCCGTTACCTCAATCTCCCCCGTCGGCAAATCAGGATTATCCTGCCCTTCTGGCCGCAATCCCACCTCGCCGGTAACTTGCAAAACAAATTCCCGCTGCACATTGGCCACGACATCGAACGCTTCCTGGGAACGGCCGCTATTGACCACAACCTGGGTTTTGCCATTCCGGTCGCGCAAATCGAAGAAAACCACCCCGCCCATATCGCGGCGGCGATTAACCCAACCGGCTAACGTTACAGTCTGTCCTACATGTTCCTGGCGTAATTCACCACAGTTGTGTGTCTTTAACATCCTATCCATCCTTAAAAATAAAGGCGCTCAATCGCGCCTTGTAGAGTTGGCTAAAATTTTATCATGCCGCTCCGTACGTGACAATGCGAGAGCGCGGCAATTGAAAACATCGCCCTGCCCTCATAATAAAAACAGGGAAAGCGCCGTCTAGCCTGCTTTCCCTGTCATATTCGTAAAATTGGTCTCAAATCAGAACAAAGAGACCAATTATAGTCTTAAGGTTTAATAACTAGCTCACATTCTCAAAAATACCGGCCGCGCCCATGCCGCCGCCGATGCACATCGTCACCATCCCGTACTTCGTGCCCCGCCGCATCATCTCGTGCATGATCTGCACCGTCAGCTTGGCTC
>JANTGY010000344.1 GCA_024762695.1 Anaerolineae bacterium | reverse complement strand
CGATGCCAATCTGTTGACCAGCGCCCATTCTAACGAAGCGGCGGCGACGACCGCTTACAACATTGGCTGGGCCAATTTGCAATGGCCGCCAACCATCAACCACACCATCAGCGCCGTGAACCCGACGGAAAACATCTACGGCCAAATCTGGATTGACGGTGCGACCAGCGCTCCCGGCGCCACGCCCGGCTTGCTGGCTCAGGTTGGTTTTGGCGCTGTCGGTTCCGCGCCGGACGATAACTGGGCTTGGTCTGACATGGCTTTTAACGTGGATGCAGGCAGTAACGATGAGTATTTCGGCAGCTTGCTGCCCGATATGCTCGGTACATTTTGCTATACCACACGCTACAGCGGCGACGGCGGCGCGTCCTGGTTCTATGCCGTCAATGGGCCGGATGAAGGCAATCCGACCTGTCCGGGGCCATTTGGCGTCCTGACGGTTGTTGCCGGGGCGGACACGACTGCGCCGTCGGCGCCGACCAATCTGGCGTTGACTGGCACAACGAACAGCAGCATTTCGCTGGCCTGGGACGCCCATTCCAACGGCGACGGCGATTTGTTTGGCTTTGAACTGTACCGTGAGAACGTAGCCGCGGCGGGTTACGCCCGCATTGCCAGTATTGCCGATGCAGCGGCGATGGCTTACACGGATACGACTGTCACCACCGGCGAAACGTACAATTATTACGTGGTTGCCTTTGACGACAGTTACAACCGCTCGGCAGCTTCTAACACGGTCACAGCGACGGCCGAACCGCGCTTCGTTTCTGTTACCTTCCAGGTTGGCGTGCCCGACTACACGCCGGGGACGGTGTACCTGGTGGGCGACATCCCCGAACTTGGCCCCTGGAATCCGGGGCTGGTTCCGATGACGCAGGTGGACGCGACGACATGGAGCTACACGCTGGACATCCTGGACGGCACGCAGATGCAGTATAAATACACACGCGGCTCCTGGGACAAGGTGGAATCGTGGGGTTCGATTGTAAATGTTAACAATCGCAGTCTGACGGTGAGCTATGGCGCGGACGGGACGCAGTTGGTGGACAACACGGCCACCGATTGGGGAACCGGCCCGGATGATGAGAAAGCGGTGCAGTTCTGGCGCGATCCGATTGTGACGGATTTCAGTCCGGCGGATGGGGCGGTGGATGTGCCGTTTGATACGGCCGTTACCGTCGCCTGGAGCATCCCGATGGCTGCCGATACTTCATTTGAGGTTGAAGGGCCGGAGGGAGCGGTTGCCGGAACCTTCATTTACGATGCCGCGACTCAGGTAGTCGCCTTCACGCCAGATGCGGATTTGACTGATGGGACGACGTACACGGTTACTGTTGCCGGAGCCGTTTCGGTCGGCGTGCCTGGCGGGGATACCGGTGTGCAGCAAACGCCGGTCGTCTTCAGTTTCACCACTCATGTCATTACGGCCGAGGAGTGGCTGGGTATCCTGACGGATCAGGTGAATGGGTTGGTGGATGATGGCGCGTTGGCGCGGCGATACGGCCGTATACTCTTGCGCGACCTGGGACGGGCGGAAAGGTTCCTGAATTGGGGTCTTGATCGGGTGGCCGCTCTGCAAATGCGGGTTTTTATTCACCATGTCAATTTCCTGGTTCACAGAGGGCGTTTACTCGCAGCCGATGGTCAGGTTTTAATTGATGGGGCCAACGCGACTATTGAGCAGATATTGAACAATTAGTTTCTGAAGCCGAAAATTAGAAGGGAAACGGCCGTTGTCGTCAGGGCAACGGCCGTTTCTCTACCTCTGTCTCTGTCTCTCTGTCTAACTCGTCAATCGCTCCAACCGATCCACCAGCCCCGCCAACACCTTGAACGCCGCTTCAACCGGCTCCGGCGATGTCATATCTACCCCGGCAATTTTAAGCGCATCCAACGGATATACCGAGGCTCCTGCTTTGAGGAAAGCCAGGTAGTTATCGGCTGCGCCTGTTTCGCCTGCCAATATCTTTTGCGAGAGGGCATGGGCCGCCGAAATGCCCGTCGCATATTGGTACACATAAAAATTGGAGTAAAGATGGGTGTGGAACATCGCCCAGGTGATGCCGGAGCGATCATGCTCCATCGTTAGTTCATCGCCGTACCCTTCTTGGTGTAAGGCCGCTAATAAATCAATTAACGTATCAGCGTTTAGCGCTTCGCCCCGTTCGATGCGCTCATGGATTTCCAGTTCGAACCGGGCCAATGTGGGCATGACGAAGAAGTAACGGTGGAAATTAGACATCGCTTCCTCGATGATCGCAATTTGGAAATTGGGGGCGGATTGCGTCTTGAACAAATAGTCGCGCACCATCGCTTGATTGAAATTAGAAGCCACCTCGGCAACAAAGAGGCCATAACGGCAATAGCTGAAATTCTTCTGCGTTTTCCAGGTATGGTACGAATGCAGCGAATGGCCTAACTCATGCGCTAACGTGCTCATCCCGAATAAGCTGTCGTCGTAGCTCATCATGATGTAAGGATGCGTGCCCGGTACGCCAGAGGAAAAAGCGCCCATCCGTTTGCCTTTGTTGGGGTAAATATCAACCCAGCGCTCTCTCAGCGCGCCGTTCTTCAAAATGGAGACGTACTCATCGCCCAGCGGCTTCATTCCGTTCACAATCCATTCGACGGCCTGGGCGTAGGGGACTTTGGGCGTTTGATTGGTTAGCGGGGCGCGAATGTCGTATTCGTACAGGGCGTCATAGCCCAATGCTTTGCGGCGGATAGCCCAATATTTGTGCCAGGTAGGCAAATTCTTTTTGAAGGTTTCGATTAGATTGTGGAAGACCTTAACCGGGATGTAATTGCTGGACAGAGCGGCGTCTAATGAATTTTTGTAGCCGCGCACGCGGGCGTTGAACACATCTTGTTTAACCCCGGCGGCCAATGTATTGGCCATTGTGTTTTTGAAGGCGAGATGGGCGTCGGCATAATTTTCCCAGGCAGATCGACGCAGTTGGCGGTCGCTATCGCCTATCAAAGCGCGAATGGTTCCCTGGGTGATGTCGTATTCGCCCCCGGCGCTGTCTTGGGCTGGTTTGAAGGTCATGTCGGCGTTAGCCAGGATGCCGTGTGTGGCCGAGGCTGTGCCGAAGGAGTCGCGTGCCAGTCCCAAGACCTGCTCGACTTCAGTTGAGCGAACGTGGTCTTGTCGTTTTTCCAGCCGTTCAAAATAGTGGGCGTAAGTAGCAAGGGTTTCGTCGGCGGCCATCCACTGGCGCAATGTATCGAAACCAAGAGCTAAGAGTTCCGGTTCGGCGAAGGCGGTGGCGGCCATCGCTTTGCCAAACCAACTCCGGCCCTGATCATTGCGGGCGGCGGCGGCCTGGTTGGTGGTTTCGACGCTGTAGGTCAGGCTGCTGTAAACGTAGACTTTGCCGAGCAGTCGCATCGTCGTTTCGCTTTGGGCCAGGTATTGCTTGAGCGCAGCGGGGCTTTCGCCCAGATGTCCTTTGAATTGGGCTAGTTGATCGAGCTGGGTTTGTAATTCTTTTGTCGCCGTTTCCCAATCGGCGACGGAGGCGAAGATGCTTTCGGTATCCCAGGTGTGTTCAACGGGAATTTCACTTCGTGTAGGGGTGACTTGTGCCATTTATAAACTCCTTTTGTGGCCTGGATTGACTGGCTGAGACGTCAATCAGTCGAGTTGATATGACGGCAAGTGTATCAGTCTCTTGGTAAAGCATCCAATCCCTGACGGGATACGCGGGGGATTATGACATTTGTCGTATACCCAATGGGATATAGTTTATGCTACCATGTTCTGATGATGCGAGAAGGCGGCTGATGTGGGCGCAGGTTGAGGAGCGGGATTGAACAAAACCTATGATTGAAAAAATTAAATTGGGGTGGGTGTGGTTGACTGAACCGAGCGCCGCTATTCAAGGTTTTGATGAGCGGCGGCGGGTGCATTTGTTTACGTCGGTGCAGCTTGTGATTGTGTTGGCGTTGCTGCCGATGGCGCTGCGCTGGATTCCCATTCAAGAAGGACATGATTATGCGCCGTTTGTCTGGTTGTTTTGGGCGCAGGCTGCGGCGTATTTTGTGAGCCGGACTCGCTTTTATAAAGTTGGCGTCATGGTTAGCTTGTTGTCTATGGTGGCAATGGGTTTTCATGCTGCAGCGACGGCGGTTGTTTTTTCGTCTGAGGCGATGGCGCTGTATTTGATGTGGTCGGTGGTGCCTTTGTTGTATGGTAGTATGGTTTT
>JANTGY010000343.1 GCA_024762695.1 Anaerolineae bacterium | reverse complement strand
GGCTACAACGGCGCGCCATTTTCATTCATCGTGGTCGGCGCAGCCGGTGAAGTCTCCTGTAACAAAATATGGATGCCTGCCTTCGCAGGCATGACAATGTGATGAAAACTTGTTTAACGATGTACTAACCGCCAAAGGTTATCAATTCCAATTGCTCTAACAATTCAAACCGGCGCACAACAAGTTCGGCGGTGCGGATACCAGTTTCCATTTCGATGCGGTCAATGATTTCGAGTGCGGTCCGTTTGCCGTCGGCCCAATATTCAGCCAGCGTGCCGATGGTGTAAGCTCCGGCACGCCCTTTCATAAATTGGAACAGTGCGTCTTTTTCTTGAGGGGTGAGCGCTGTGGTTCCCCCAATCCCCAACCCCGGCCCACGATACTTTCGTTTGGGAACCATCGTCGCCGCTTGTTTCTCCCACTCATCTGGTTCCGATGGAGGAGCGGGATCCCCGCTGCCCAGCGAACGGACGCGCGCCCGCGCTAGTTCGGTAAACTGGGCTGCTTCATCGTAAATCGCAGCGGCGACTGACCCGGCATCCGCCCACAAACGGGAAAGCGTGGCCAGTCCGGCGTGGAAACGCGCCAATTGGTAATCAAGTTGACGCAGGTCTCCAGAACTGCCAGCCAGAGCCACCGTAATTTGCGACTGCGCCAACTGCGCCTGCCGCGCCTGGAAGCGAGCCAGCATCTCATAAGCCAGCCAAGTCGTCTCTTTTTCTCCCGCGCTGGCAATGAAGTAGGCGTAGGTCGCCGCTAAACTGCCGGAACGGTTCAACGTCGCCGGACTGACTTTCTCCAGCGTGTCGAATGTGCTGTGGTAAAACTTGTCCGGCCATTGGATGAGCATGGGCATGGGAACGCCCACCGTCGGGTCGGAAAAGATATAATGATCGGACCCGCCGGTGAAAACGCTGGTTGTGTAGCGAAAATGGGGATAGCTGCCCAAACCGCCATAGGTTTGTACGTCGTCGAACAATTCTTCGCGCAGGCGTTCAACTAAATCTACGGTAAATGAGGCGGCAGCGTCGGGCGGCCGTTCCAACACCATCACCGCGCCCGTTTGTTCCTGGTCGGCGCCAACCATATCAAGATTCAGCCCGGCAATCATGTTGGAGATCTCGTCTTCATGCCGGGAGAGATAGGCGAAGGAGCCTGTCATTTCCGGCATCCACAAAAAACGGATGCTGCGCTTGGGCGGCGGCAGTTGGCCGCTGTCAATCAGCCGCTTGAGCGTGCGGGCCGCTTCCAGGTTAGCGGCGTCGCCGCTGGCGTTATCATTGGCTGAAGGTTGGGGATGGCAGAGATGGCTGACGAGAAGGGTTTGCTCTTCTGGGTGTGATGTGCCGGGGATAACGGCCGTTACCACTTCAATCTCTCCATCATAAAAACGCGCCTGAATATCCACGCCAACCCTGGCTCTCCCCTTCTTGAGCAATCCGCGCAGCCACTGCCCCTGGCGCGGCGTCAAAACAAAACCAAAGCATTGCTTCTCCTGTCCCGTCCACCAAAACGAAGTGTACTGGCGCGCGTCGGCCAAATCCATTGGCTGGCGCACCGGCGGGGCGAGATTCATGCCGTCAAACAAAATACCAATCGCCCCAAATCGTTCGACGGCCAATTCGCGCACGCGGTTGACGGCTCCTTTGCTCAAGACGATTTTGCCGGCAACATCCACCTCCTCATAATCGGCGACTTCCATGCCATCTTCCAGCAATACAACTTCCGCTTCGCCCTGAAAAGGGATACTGCGCTGAATGAGGCTGATTTTTTCCTCGCGGAAATCAGCCAGTTTGCGCGCCTGCCCTTCCGGTTCGATAAGGTGCAGCGCAGCGCTGGTCGCCTCCCACTCCTGAAAGGAGCGCGATTCCCAAAATTTGGTCTGGTAATTGGCCGGATAGGTTTCGATGTGGGCGTCCAGTCCCGCTTTTTGCAGTTCGGCCAGCACATAATGGGCGGCCGCGCGATGGCCGGGGCTGGCCTGGATGCGATGATGACGGATGATGGCGGCAACGTCTTCTTTTGCGGCCGCGCCAGAATAGGCGCTGCGAATAATGGAAAATCTCTTCTTGATCATGTTTGTTCCTTTTTTATCCACAAATTTCAGGTGAATTAGGGGTTCCAGGGGCAAATAATGGGGATGGGATTCGGAATGCTTGCTCTTGTAATCCAAGTAAGTTGGTCGTTATTGTTGTAACCTAAACCAATCCTGAGATCATGCTTTTGTTCAATGTCGAGAGCGTTCCACCATATCACTCTGTAATAATCCACATCAGATGGTGCATTTTCCGGTATAACGCCCTCACCTAAACTAACTTGGGTGTATTGATCAATCTCCTCCAAAGCAGAATTTACATCTTTGTAGGTCATGCCGGGAGCAAGCAGCTCACAATAAACATGGTTCTGGAATGAGCGTAATTGTGCTTGCTCAATTAAAGTATTTAACAAGTTAATTCCAATTAGTAGCAAAAAAGCAATAACAAGAACCAAAGCGCTCCAGCGAATATCAACAGTTGATATGGCTTCGCCCAATTGTTCGATATTTTTTTCGGTTGACTTGTACAGATATACGGCCGTTACAAATACCAGAATCAAGTTAACGACAACGCGGAGCGAGTAGCCTGTTGTCGAGAGGGCTATTGTATCTCTGGACGTTAAACCAATATATTGCTTCAAGAAAATTATGTAAATAAAAAACAAAATGGGAATTGCAGCCAAGTGCAACAGCGCCTTTTGCCGACGGCCCATCCAATACCAATTAATCGATGCAACCAGCAAGCCATTATAAATACCCAAGATAATGGTAATCAATCCTATTGTTTTATGTGACCAAACCTTTTTTGTTGTGGTTATTGTCTCATTATCCATTTTTGTTGATTTACCCTCCCTTTTTTATTTTGTTACGATTCCCCAAACCGGCAAATACTGCGATATTTGTACGTTTTGCTTCAAATGCCTCTATTGTTTTCTATGTCCAGCAATCAAACAGGGATGACCAGGCTGGGCCAATCGCGCGGGTAGTAGGTCATCATTTCAATGCCGTCGGCGGTGACGGCTACGGTGTCCGAATGGCGAAAGCCACCCAGATTAGGCGCGTACAAGCCCGGTTCGACGGTGAAGACCATGCCGGTTTGGATGATTGTCTCGTCGCCGGTATCCAGGAACGGGCCTTCGTGGTAACGCAGACCGATATTATGGCCGGTGTGGTGTTTCCAGTAGGGCATCAGATTGTGTTGGTCGTAGTAGGCGCGCACGGCCGTATCCACTTCGCGGCATTGTTTTCCCGGCTTGATGGCGTCAAACGCAACCTCCTGCGCCGCTTTCATGTGGTCGAAAAGCCGTTTCTGTTCAGCGTTCGGCTCGCCAATGAACATCGTGCGTTCCAACTCCGACAAATAGCCCCACACGGGGCAGGTCGCCCCCGTCACCAACACATCGCCCGATTGGAAGACGATATTGTTAGCCAACGCATGGGGGATGGCCGCGTTCCGACCAATTTGGCCGCGATAGTAGGCGCTTGGCCCGTCGCTCCACATATTTTGCGAGCGATAAAGCGGGCCGATGGCGTTGAGCATCGCCATCGTCGCCTCGTGGCTGGCGCGTTGGCCTACTTCCGTTTCGGTGACGCCGACGGCCGTATAATTTTGCAGCAGTTTATGGGCCAGATGCGCCCATTTGCAGCTTTCGCGGATGAGGGCCAATTCTGCCTGGCTTTTGACCGCCTGCATCCGATTGAGTTGGCTTTGAATGTTGACAAAAATCATACCGGTCAGGTCGGATAAGGTCGGCCCTTCGTAGCCAAAAATCCAGGGATAGCCGTCCATGTCGGCGCCGATACGACCGTCGCCCACAATGCCCATCTCCGTCAACATTTGCTTGAAAGCAGCCATCGGATGAGATGTTCCGGGATATTCCAGATAATGGTCAACGCGATCAAAGCCTGTTTCGGCGCGGGCGTGTTCTAACTCCAGCCGGGGAACGAACAACGCGCGCTCGCCAGCGGCGCTCAAGGCAAAGGCAATCGGCCGTTCTGTGGGGATGAAGGCAAAGCCGGTGAAGTAAAGGACGTTCACACTGTCGAACAAGACAATGCCGGTCAGGTTTTCGTTTTTCAGGTAAGCGAGGAGGGCTTGGGAACGGCCGTCAAACTCCTCGCGGCTAATCCGTAACACAGTCGTCATCATTATCTTCCTTCGAGAATAGCGGGGATTAGAA
>JANTGY010000342.1 GCA_024762695.1 Anaerolineae bacterium | reverse complement strand
CACCTCTTCAATCGCCGCTCGACCAATCATTTCTAGCGCCGTGTCGCCGGATGGAGGCTGCATGGAACCGGCGCGCACGTCGCGGAAATAGCGTTCCAGCGGCAGCGCTTTGGTGATACTGGTTCCGCCAGCCACGCGCAGAGCTTTGTCGGTGACTTCGTTGGCCGCTTCGGTGACGATTGTTTTGGCGGCGGCGATGCGGGGTAGAAAGGCGGCGCGGTCTTCGTCGGCGCCCGTCCATTCGCCGGCGACTTCAAACAGTAGGGCGCGGGCCGCTTGCAGGGCTACATCAATCTCGCCAATCTGGCGCTGAATTTTGGGCAAGGTGGCGATGGGTTTGCCCAGAGCGGTGGGGATGCGCTCCAGGGCGAATTGGATGACGCGGTTTCGGGCGGCAACGGCCGTTCCCAAATAAACCGCCGCCATCACCATCGGAAACCACACATTCGGCGCCGCTTTGCTCCCGCCGCGCTCAATCAAATTCTCGGTGGGAACAATTGCATTGGTAAAAATAACATCATGGCTGTCGCTGGCCCGCAAACTGAGCGAATCGCTCCAGGTTGTCACCCATTGCACGCCGGCCGTCCCTTGTTCGATGAGGATAACGCCCTTTTCCTTTTCAACAGCGACGCGGACGAGCATGTGGGTGAGATGTTGGCCGCCAGTTGACCAGGTTTTACGGCCGTTGACAACCCAACTCGCGCCATCTTCAGTGGGAACGGCCGTCGTCGCCGGCAGCCCGCCGCGCGAGGGACTGCCCAGAGCCGGTTCGCTGGCAATCGAGTTGCACAATGCGCCCTGCGCCGCCGCCCGGCACAGTCGCTCGTAAGCGTCGTCATCCCAGGTGCGCGTCTCTCGTTGGTGGCCGAAAATGTGCATTTGCATCCCGGCCACCATCGCTGTCGAGGCGCTGCCTTGCGCCAATTCCACATGCGCCGCCAGGCAGTCGCGCAGCGAGAGGCCCTGCCCCCCGAACGCGGTCGGCACGCTCAGGGCCAAATAGCCCGACTTGCGCAGCGCGGCCACATCTCCAGCCGGTAAACGGCCCAACTTATCGGCTTCATCAGCCCGTGCGGCAAATTCTCCGGCTAATCTTTGCCCCAGCTTAACGGCCGTGGCTCCACTCAGTTTATCCATCTCGCAGCGCTCCTCATTCACTATTCATCATTCATCATTCATCATTCCACTTTCCATTTTCCGCATTGTACCTGTACCCATTTCCCCTTGCCAACTCGCCCCGGCAAGGCTATAACTTTTGCATGAGCAAACAAACCGCCCCCACGACGGAAAAAACAATTTTTTCCCTTTGGCAAACGTTAACCGCTGAATTAGCCGATGTTTTAGACGCGCACGGCGTGTGCGCCGCCATCGCCAATACAATTGCCGTTTACACCGGGACAACCACTGTCATTGGCTCCAGCGGCCCCCAGGGACGCTATTACGATGTGTGGATCGGGACGGGCGACGGCCAGATTCAGCAAACTATTTGGGATAAATCCAAAGCCTCATTTGCTCCGCTCATCGGCGCTGGAAAAACGGCAGTTCAACACAAATTTGACCTGTCAGCCGCCGAACTCATTAACAGCGAACTGTGGCAGCTTCCCCGCGATACAATTTTATCCGCGCCATTGCCCATGCCCGGCAGCCACAGCCGCTTTACCCCGCCTGGCATCCTTTGCTTGATTGATCCGGCGCCCGATTGCATTCTTGATATAGAAACCTTAGCCATGTTGGCGACAAACCTCACCATTTCACTGGATCGCGCTTATCTGCGCAACCATGTGAACCGGCAAGATATTGAATTTGCTGTCGTTTCTGACATCAGCCACGCATTGACCTCAACATTGAATCTGAGCAATATCTTCCATCAGTTAATGGACCCCATTCGCCGCACCCTGTTGGTCGAATCTGTATCTGTTGGCCTCATCGAGCCAACTAGCGGCGACATCATCTTCGTCGATATTTTAATGGGACCGCTGTTTCAAGATATGCCCGCCATCCGCCTCAAAAAGGGGCAAGGCATTGCCGGTTGGGTGGCCGATAATCGGGAAGCGGTCATCATTAATGATGTTTACACCGACAAGCGCTTCTTCTCTCAGATTGACCGGCGCTCCGGTTTTCTCACCGAATCCATGATTTGCATTCCGCTGCAGGTGGAAGAGCGGGTTATTGGGATTGTTCAGGCCATTAACAAAAGCGGCAGCGATTTTAATGAGAACGACTTGCGTTTGATGCAGGCGATTGCCGGCCCAATGGCGGCAGCCATCGAAAACGCGCGCTTGCACGATGCTGTGCTGGCTGAAAAGCGACGGGTAGAAACGCTCTTTGCCAATATGTCAGAGGGGATGGTTACGGTTAACGCTGAAGGGTTTATTACCCATGCCAACGATGCTTTACTTTCGCTTATCGGCCAGGAATCGGTCAATCCGATCGGCAAAAATGTGTATGATGTGATTCGCTTGAAAGGCAATAATCTGGATGGCTATGTGCAGGAAGTTCAAGAGGCGGATGAGGAGTATCCTCAATTAGCCACCGACTTAATCCGCGAAGGCGGCGATTTGGTGCCGACCTTGATCAGTGGCGCTCCGGTTCGGGATGAAGAAGGCGAGATTGAGGAGATGATTTTTGTCTTCAGCGATTTGCGGCTTATTCGCGAAGTGGAGCGGATGCGGGATGACTTTTTCCATGGCATTGTCCATGAATTACGCACACCGTTGGCGACGATTTTGATGTATGCGCGCCTGCTGCGCGATGGCAAGGCGCCAGGGGAGAAGGGGGAGCGTTTCTTGGGCGTGATTGTGCGCGAGAGCGACCGTTTGCAAAAGATGGTGCGTCAAATGCTCCAATTAGCCAAAATGGAAGCCCGCGAATTGCAGCGCAGCGCAGAGATGGTGAAGTTGAATGCTATTTTTGACGATATGCTGCCGCCATTGGCTGATCGGGCCTTGGAGAAGAAGCTGACTTTCCGCCAGAAAATCGAGAAAGATTTGCCGCCTATTTTGGGCAGTGAGGAGACGCTTTACTTGATTTTGAAGAATTTGGTGGATAACGCTATTAAATTTACGCTTTCGGGAACGGTGCGGGTGGAGGCGCGGCAAGAGAACGGCCAGATTATGGTGGAAGTGCAGGATGAGGGGATTGGCATCCCCCAGGCGGCTTTGCCTAATTTGTTTGGCCGCTTTTTCCGCGCGCAAACGGCCGTCGAGCGCGGCATCGCCGGTACCGGTTTAGGGCTATACATGGTCAAGGAAGGCGTCGAATACCATAACGGCACAATTAACGTCGCCAGTGAAGAGGGCAAAGGCACAACATTCACAATTCGGCTGCCAGCTTTGGCGGAATGAGATGCGTGAAACGCGAAGCGTAAAACAGAAAACGTAATACGTAATACGTAATACGTATTACGCGACAGCGAGCATTTGCAAGCTTGTTACTTGCAAACCTGCATACTCGCTTTACAATCCCCTCTATGCAAAACAACAAACGTATTTATTTCGATCATGGCGCTTCAACGCCGGTGGACGGCCGTGTGCTGAAAGCGATGCTGCCTCACTGGACGGAGAATTATGGTAATTCGTCGTCGGTGCATGAATACGGTCGTCGCGCTCACCGCGCCCTGGAACAAGCCCGCCAAACCATCGCCGACCTGCTTCATGCCCAGTCAGATGAAATTATTTTCACCGGCTGCGGCTCGGAAAGCGACAATTTGGCCGTGCGCGGCGCGATGTGGGCAGCACGCAAAAATGGCGGCGGCAACCATCTCATCATCTCGTCCATAGAACACAGCGCGGTGCTGAATACGGCCGTTCAACTGCGCGACCTGCACAACTTCGATCTCACCATCCTGCCCGTAGACCAATACGGCCTGATTGACCCCGCCGACCTGGACGCCGCCATCCGCCCCGATACCGTTCTTGTCAGCATCATGGCTGCTAACAACGAAGTGGGCACAATGCAGGATATTGAAGCGCTGGGGGCAGTGGCCCAGAAAAGTGGCGTTTTGTTTCACACCGACGCCATTCAGGCCGCGGCCGTGCGTCGCTGGAACCTGACTGAAGCGCCGATTGATTTGTTGAGCATTGCCCCGCACAAATTTTATGGCCCCAAGGGGTTTGGCATTTTGTACGCCAGGAGCGGCATTGCGTTGGTGTCGGGATTGACGGGTGGGGGGCAGGAAGACGGCCGTCGCGCCGGAACCTCAAACGTCCCCTACGCCGTCGGCGCCGC
>JANTGY010000341.1 GCA_024762695.1 Anaerolineae bacterium | reverse complement strand
TGGACGAGCGTATGTTGGGGAAGCCGTCTGACGCGGCAGAAGCGCGGCAAATGTTGGCGGCGCTGCGAAATCGAACGCATGAGGTGCATACGGGCGCGGTGTTGCTGGAATTGGCGACGGGGCGCGAGGTGAGTGGAGTGAACACGGCCGTTGTGTTCATGCGCGATTATACGGATGCGGAGATTGATGCGTATGTTGCTGGCGGCGATCCATTGGATAAGGCGGGCGCGTATGCGATTCAGCATCCAGGTTTTCGGCCAGTGGCTCATTTGGATGGTTGTTTTACAGGCGTGATGGGGCTGTCGTTGTGTCATTTGGCGCAGTTGATGGCGCAGTTGGGGCTGCCAGATCGGGCTGATTTAACGGCCGTGCGCCAGGCGCATCAAGATTATCCTTGCGGGTTGTACGATGAGATTAGCAACAAACTGTAATAGTCAAGAAAATGTTGCACAGAGATTCGCAGAGAAGACACAGCGTTTCACAGAGAGATTTAGGAAAAATCTTTGTGTTCTTCGCGCACTTTGCGGTTCAAGCTATTGTTGACCATTACAAGATTAGCAACAAACAGGTATAAATTGAGCGGTCAGGCTCGTTATTTCCCTAAGTTCGTGCTAAAATGATTAACATAATGGCATAATGAATAGTTTGAAGGGATAAAAATGAACGAGAAACTACAGCAAGCGATTACTGCCACGCGAAATGGTCAAGTTAAAGAGGCACAGCTTTTATTAACCCAGGTTCTTAAAGATGATCCTAATGAAGCGCAGGCCTGGTTCTTGCTGAGTAACTTGGTGGATTCAGAGCCGAAAAAGGTTGCCTATTTGGGCAAAGTGTTGGCCCTGAATCCGCAGCATGAGATGGCGCAAAAAATGTTGTCGCGGCTGCGCGGCGCTGAAGTTGAGGTGGAGGAGACGGCCGTTTCTGAGATACAAGAGGAAGATGATTTAGCGACGGCCGTTGCCGATGAAATTGTCATGCCAGAAGCGCTCGACATGGAAGACGCCGCTCTCATTGCCGACCTTGACGGTGAAGATATTCTAGCCACAGCGGATGAGATGCCGGACTGGTTAATTGAAGAAGACCTTGCAACTTCGGAAAAAGATATTCTCGCCGAAGCTGAAGGGAGCGACGAGGCTGAAACCGAAGCGACAACTGAGGACGCAGCAGAAGCGGCCATTCCCGATTGGCTGCTTGAAGAGACAGCGGATGACGAAGAAACAGCGGTGGAGAAATTGGCTGCTGTTGAAGCAGAGGATGCAGAGTCCGCTGCTCTAGTCGAAGGGGAAGATGGACCAGAAATAGTTGAGACGGTTCAGGAAACGGCCGTCGCCCCCCTCGATGACCGTCAAAAACAATACGCCTCGCTCACCCGCATCCTTTACCTCCTTTTGGCTGTGACGGCCGTTACCCTGGTCGTCTTTCTTTATCTTGTTTTTACGGCTCTCTAACCTTTTTCACAATCATTCCAGTATTCTGATGACAAAACCCGCAAGGGATTAAGGCGCCAATCGAATCTCCGGAACTGTTATGGCAAACCCTTGAATGGTTGACCTTAGAACATTCTTTTTCACACCTTTGTACCGCTTGCTCTAAAGCCGTTTTGTGTATATAGTCCTGTTATGAGTAACCATCGGCTTGTCGAAGCCTCTCTCCGAACCGATCAGGGACAAATTCGCGATCATAACGAGGATTTCATCGCCTCTTGGGAGCCGAGTAATTCCCAGGAAGAAGCTGAAAACGGATGGGTCTACATTGTCGCCGACGGCGTGGGCGGCGCCGATGCGGGCGAGGTTGCCAGCCAGTTTGCCACCGAGCGCATGCGCGAACATTATTTGAATGATAATCACGCCGCTGGGCCGGGCGAACGTCTGTGGCGCGCGATGCAAGCGGCGAATACTGACTTGCGCCAAATGGTGGCCGATAAACATGACGAAAGCCGTATGGCGACGACGATGGTTACGGCCGTTTTCCTGGGCGCGCAAGTGTACGTGGGTAACGTGGGCGACAGTCGCGGTTATCATTGGCGAAACGGCCGTCTTCAACAAATAACCAAAGACCACAGCTTGGTAGCCAAGCTGGTGGAAGAAGGCGCCATTACGGAGGCCGAAGCGGTCAATCACCCGCGTAAAAACGTCATTTTGTATAGTCTCGGTTCAGAACGAGAACCCAAAATAGATATTTTCGAGTTAACCGTTGAGCCGGGCGACATCATCTTTCTTTGTTCCGATGGCTTAACGCGCCACGTATTTGACGAAGAAATTGAAGCGATCATAGGCGAACAAGAACCCGCGACAGCGACGCGGACTTTAATAGATTTAGCCAATCATCGCGGCGGCGAAGACAACATTAGCGCGGCAGCTTTGCGATATGCGTTTAACTCTCTCGCCGACGAAAAAAAAAAGACCATAACTGGAACATCCCGCAAACCGGCGTCTAGCCGGATGCTTTGGCTTTATACGATTTTTCTCACACTCGTGCAAACCATCCTCATCATCCTAATTTGGGCGCTGCTCCAGGTTTGATGGGGTTCCGGTATTTCACAACTACATAGCGGCAATGGAACAAAGGGACAACGCAAAAGAGGCGTCAAATGCCTCTATGCGCTGCCATTTTGTGATCTGCTGGAGGAATAATGAATAATAAACTACGAATCACCCCTTTAGGCGGACTGGGGGAAATCGGCAAAAACATGACCGTCATTGAATATGAGGATGAAATTCTCATCATTGACGCCGGCATTATGTTTCCTGAGAACGATATGCTGGGTATCGATCTCATCATCCCCGATTTTAATTATTTGATGGATAAACTGGACAATGTGAAAGCTGTGCTCATTACGCATGGTCATGAAGATCACATTGGGGCGCTTTCTCATTTGATGCGCGAAGTAGATGCGCCAATCTACGCCACACCCCTAACGGCCGGGTTGATTGAAGTGAAAATGCGTCGCGCCAAGTTGTTAAATGATGTGGAATTAATCACCATTCAAGCCAACGATGTGCTGCAAATTGGTTCCTTCCAAGTAGAGCCGTTTCATGTGGCCCACAGCATCCCCGATTGCGTTGGCTTTGGCATCACCACGCCGGTGGGCTTAATTGTTCATACCGGCGATTATAAATTTGACCATACGCCGGCCGATGGCTGGCCGCCCGATTTTGCCAAACTGGCCGAATTTTCCGAGCGGGGCGTGCTGGCCTTGTTGGCGGACAGCACCAACGCCGACCGGCCTGGCTGGACGAAATCGGAAACGGTGGTGGGCGAGGGATTTGACAAGGTGTTCCGCGAGGCGGAAGGGCGTATCATCATCGCTACCTTTGCCTCGCTGATTTCGCGGATTCAGCAGGTGGCGGATATGGCTCAGAAATACGGCCGTAAACTTGCCATCACCGGCCGATCCATGCGCGACAACACCAAAATGGCCCGCAAACTGGGCTATTTAGACATCCCCGAAGAGATACTTATAGACATCGGCCAGCTAGACAGCTACCCGGCTGACGAAGTGGCGATTATGGCCACCGGCACGCAAGGCGAACCATCGGCGGTGATGGGTCGATTGGCGCAAGGGCGGCATCGCAGCCTCAGCATTCAGGAAGGCGATACCGTCGTCTTTTCGGCCCATGCCATTCCCGGCAACGAGGAGATGGTTTTCCGCATCGTTAACCGACTCTTCCAGCGCGGCGCCGATGTTTTGTATGAGCGTATCGCCAATGTGCATGTTTCCGGCCATGCCAGCCAGGAAGAGATGAAGCTGCTCATCAATCTGGTCCGGCCCAAGTTCCTCATCCCCATTCATGGCGAACTGCGCCATCTAAAACAACACGCCGTTCTGGGGCAAAAACTGGGCATTCCGGCAAAAAATATCGCCGTCGTCGAAAATGGAACGCCGCTGGAGTTAGACCAGGACAGCTTGACCATTGGCGAACGGATGCCGGGCGGTTATGTGTTTATTGATGGCGCTGGGGTGGGCGAAGTGGGCTGGTCGGTCGTGCGCGATCGGGATAAGTTGGCCCAAAATGGCTTTTTCATCGCCGTTGTGAACGCGCACAACGGCAATGTCATCGGTCGGCCGGATATGATTTCACGCGGCATTATTAACATGGGCGAGGCGGAAGATTTGCTGGATGGGGCAAAAGAGACGATTGTTCGCGTGGTCAGGACGTATGCCGACAGCCGTAAAGCGTTGGATAAGCCGATTGTCGAGGCTTTGAATCGTTATTTGTATGCCGAAACCGGGAAACGG
>JANTGY010000340.1 GCA_024762695.1 Anaerolineae bacterium | reverse complement strand
ATTAGCTGCTCGTAGTTAGCCACGTAGTTTTCGGAGTGGCGTCAACCAACGGTACTCCGTCGCTGAACAGCGCGACTACGTACCTTACTACGAACATAGTATACGAGGAGATAACGCAATTGGAGGAAGAACAATGGCCGCTTGTCGCTGATTGTTGGCTTCAAATTGCCCACCCCAATCTCTTTCTTCTATTTCTCAATGTCTGTTTTTACCAGTAGTGACATTTGTCATACTTAATCATGGTGTTCATCACTTGATTGTAAAGATTGATTTGGAAATCATTATAAATAAGCTTAATAGCTTGTTTATTAGGATTGGAGCCAACATAGTTGCCACATCGCTTTGTAAAACTTATTCTTATGAAGTTTGGAGGGTAGCACAGTGCCAAATCTAACTCTTGAACTCCCCAGTATGTATGGAGATCATCACGTTGTGGAAGTAAGACGTCTTCTATTAGAACTGCCCGGAGTCGCTGATGTGTACGCCAGTAGCAGTTTTCGGATTGTCGAGGTGCAATATGACGATGCGGAACTGACCCCCGACCAGATTAAGGCCGTTCTCGGTGAAGCTGGCTATTTGGGCGAACTGCCCATGCCGGCCGAGACGAGTACTCCAGCGACGGAGAACAATGGTCAAACCTATTTCCGTCACACGGCCGCTTTCGAGCAAACTGGTCAGGTTGTTAATTTTGGTCAAAAAGTGCCGTATAACGGCCGTCCCCTGTGGCCGTGCCCCGGTATGGGGCCAATTAGTGGAAAGTAATTAGTAATTGGCAACTAGTAATTACCAATTGCCAATTACTAATTACCGCTTCCTGATTCCTGACAACGGAGGAAATAATGGCTAGAAAAAGAAAAACCCCGGAACAACACAGCATTGACCCCGCCGCCCAACAAATGCTCATTCGCGCCGACGAGTTGGGCATTGGCACCGCCTTTACGCGCGCAGATGCGATGGCTCCCTGTAACATTGGCTCGGCTGGCATGTGCTGCAAAATTTGCGGCATGGGGCCGTGTCGCCTCACCAAAGACGGCCAAACTGGCATCTGCGGGGCTACAATTGACACCATCCAGGCCCGGAACTTGATTCGGGCAATTTCGGCTGGCGCGGCGGCCCATTCCGATCACGGCCGTGACATGGCCTTCACTCTCAAAGCCGTCGCCAACGATGAAGCCGAAGGGTACATCATCCGCGACGTGGCCAAATTACGCACCATCGCCAAATTGTACGACATCCCCATCGAAGGACGCGCTCCCAAAGAGATCGCTAACGACCTGGCTGATTTGTATATTGCCCAATTCGGGCAGCAAAAAGGCGAGATCGCTTTGCTGAAACGGGCGCCGGCCAAGCGACAAAAAGTATGGAAAGATACTGGCGTTGTGCCGCGCGGCGTTGACCGCGAAGTGGTGGAAGCCCTGCATCGCACCCACATCGGCGATGACCAAGACCCGGAACATATTTTGCAGCACGCTGTCCGGTTAGCCATCGGCGACGGGTGGGGCGGCAGTCTTATCGCCACCGATATTTCTGATATTTTGTTTGGTACGCCCGCGCCGGTTTTAGGACAGGCCAACTTAGGCGTTCTCAAAGAGAATATGGTGAATGTGGTTGTTCACGGCCATGAACCCACGCTTAGCGAGATGATTGTGGCTGCATCGCAAACGCCAGAAATCATCGCCTACGCCAAAGAAGCGGGCGCTGACGGCGTGAACTTATCCGGCATTTGCTGTACGGCGAATGAAATTTTGATGCGACAAGGCATCCCGGCGGCGGGCAACTTCTTGCAGCAAGAACTCGCCATCCTCACTGGCTCGGTGGAAGCGATGGTGGTGGATGTGCAATGTATCATGCAGGCGTTGGTCGGTTTGGCTGAGAATTTCCACACCAAGATCATCACCACATCGCCCAAGGTGAAAATTAAGGGCGCGACGCACATTCAATTTGATGAACATCATGCGCTGACCATCGCTAAGAATATTTTGCGCGAGGCGATTGACAATTACAAGAATCGCGGCGAAACGCAAATCCCTGATGTGCGCGAAGATTTGATTCCCGGTTTCTCGCATGAATATATCAATTACATGCTGGGCGGGAGCTATCGTTCGTCGTTCCGGCCGTTGAATGACGCGATTATGTCAGGCCGGATTCGGGGCGTGGCGGCGATTGTGGGCTGTAATAACCCGCGCAGCCAGCATGATTACTTGCACACCCATGTGACCAAAGAATTGCTCAAGCAGGATGTGTTGATTGTAGAAACGGGCTGCGGCGCGATTGCCAGCGCCAAGCTAGGTTTGTTACTCGGCGAAGCGGGACTGGATCAAGTTGGCCCCGGTTTGCGCGAGGTGTGTGAGACGGTGGGTATCCCGCCGGTGCTGCACATGGGATCGTGTGTAGATAACAGCCGTATCCTGACCGTGCTGACGCAGGTGGTGGAGGAAGGCGGCCTGGGCGATGATATTGACCAGGTTCCGGCGGTCGGTCTGGCTCCCGAATGGATGAGCGAGAAGGCGTTGTCCATCGGTACGTACTGCATGGCGTCGGGCGCGTATGTCATTTTTGGCGGCTCGTCGCCGGTGAGTGGTATGCCGGATCGGATGGAGGACAGCGACATTGTAGCCAACTACATCAGCAAGGGCTGGGAAGAATTGTACGGTGGCAAGATGGAGTTTATCCTCGACCCAGATGAGATGATTCAAGCGACGTTAGACCACATTGACAAGAAACGGGCGGCGTTGGGCTTACCGGAATATGTGCCGGATAAATACGGCCGTTCCGGTGACGCACGCATGTTGGAAATGGAAGAATTACCCTGGGCGGAGCGGCGCGAAGCGCTCTATGGGGTGGCGGCTGATTGATGTCAGTAACCAGTAATTAAGTAATTAGTAATTAGTAATTAGTAATTACCAATTACTCAATTACCAATTACTCAATTACTCAATTACCAATTACTGACAACGGAGGAAACTATGTCTCGATATATTGCAACCCGCGCCATTCGCGGCGCAAACGCGCTCGTGACGGAAGCGGAAATGATGCTGAACAAGGCGTTGGCGGAGAAGGGGCCGGATACGCCGGTGGCTTTTCCCAACACGGCTTACTATTTACCGTTAATTTATGGGATGACGAATACGGAAGTAGAAACGTTGGGGCAGTTACAGCCTGTTTTGCGCCATGCCCGCAAGCTGCTGCATCCGGTTCCGTCTAAGAAACATTGGACGCCCTATTTGGGTGAGACGCTGGACAGCGGCATGGCAACGCTGCTGGCGGCGGAATCGATTGAAGCGGTTCGTTTTGTCTACGGCTTGCAGCCGGAGCCGATGCTCAATTTTGAGTTGGCGGGCGGCACGGCGTACTCGAATAATGGCGACGGCTTGGTCGGCCATTTGAACGGCCCGATTGATGATATTCAACTGCGGTCGTGGGGGATTCAGTTGGTAGACGGCCGTATGCCCGGTTTCGCGGCTATCGTGGGCGCGGCCAAGTCGAATGAGGTGGCCGTCAAGCTGGTGCGTGAATTGCAGCGGCGTAATATTTTGACGTTTTTGTCAGGGAATGTTAACGGCCGTTCCATCATCCACCAGCTAGAAGAAGAAGGCGTCGAACTGGGTTACGACACCTACACCGTCCCCTTCGGCACCGACACCATCAGCGCCATTTATGCGTTGGGGTTTGCAACCCGTTCCGCGTTGACCTTCGGCGGTCTGAAAGCGGGACAAGCCCGCGACATCCTGCTCTACAACCGGGAGCGCGTCTTCGCCTTCGTTTTGGCATTAGGCGAAGTGGACGATCTCAAATACGCGGCGGCGGCTGGGGCCATCAACTTCGGCTTCCCCGTTATCGCCGACACCGTGATTCCCGAAATCCTGCCCACCGGCGTCACCTCATACGAACACGTCGTTTCCATGCCCTTTGCCGAAATTGACGGCAAAGACGATATGGAAAAGGCGGAGCGGCTGGTGCAAAAGTGCATCGAAGTGCGCGGCGTTAAAGTGCAAGTAGCTGACGTACCCGTGCCCGTTCCCTACGGCTCCGCCTTCGAGGGCGAAGTGGTGCGCAAGACCGATATGCGCGTCGAAATGGGCGGCAAATACTCCCGCGCTTATGAATACTTGTATATGGCTCCCATGGATGAGGTGGTTGACGGTCAAATCGAAATCGTTGGCCCTGGGTTTGAGGACCTCGAAGAAAAAGGGCACATGGACATGGGCATCGTCGTCAAAGTAGCTGGGCGCAAGATGCAGGAAGATTTCGAGCCGGTTTTGGAACGACAGATT
>JANTGY010000339.1 GCA_024762695.1 Anaerolineae bacterium | reverse complement strand
CCTCCCCCGCACGGGGCGCGCAGCGCCCTCGTGCGGGCAATACCAAACTCGCAAAATATAAGTTTGACGCACAACATTGTCCAAATTGATAAAGGGTGTGTTTCATCTCAGTTGATGTATCGGGAATTCCAATTCCCGAAACACGCACTTTTCTCAACTCATTTGAAATGCACCCATTGATAAATTTATTATGAGTTTGGAAAAACCCTGGAAAGCCTGTCAGCGTGTTAGCATTTCAGCGGGTAGCAGGCCGGCGATTTAGCAGGCGGACATACTGACTAGCTGATTGGCCGACCGGCTAAAAGCTACTTGTCATTTAGGCTGATCTCAACTATCATCACCGCGTTTCCTGTTTGTGGGAAACCGTAATTTTAGGGTTGATGTGTTTGCGCGTTGACGCCTGATTGGATGAGCTTTGTTAAAAGATTCGCGCCGTCGGACATATGCCATTCTAATTGGCCTTATTTTATTGACGATGCCCTGTTATTGTTTGGGTGTTTTTGCGTTGAGGCAGGCTCCAGTGGGCGGGGTTGAAGCGATTCCGCCTACGCTGCCAGTTGTGATTTCGCCCACGCCGACGGACACGGCCGTTCCCAACATTGAACCTGATGAGCTGACGGCCATTCCCACCGATTCATTCGCCACCTTCACCCCCGGCCCGGCCACAGCCACGCTGCGTTCCACGCCGCCGCAGTTTTTGACGCCGACCAGTCTGCCCACCGCGACGCCCACCCAAACGTCCACGCCGACCGTCAGCCCAACCCCCACGGCGACCGGAACCATGACGCCCACATTAACGCTCACTGCCACGCCAACGCTAACGCCGACGGTAGAAATCACGGCCACGATGACTTTGGAGCCGACGACGACGCCCACCGATGCGCCCACTGCCACTAACACGCCGGAAATAGTAGAACCGACAGCAACGGAAACGGCCGTGCCTACTTTCACCAACACGCCGCCCGTTATTATTCAACCGACGAATACGCCAGAACCAACGGCGTACCCATAATGAGGATTGATGGACATTTTCAAATTACTCAAAACCTTAACCGAAACTGCCGGCCCATCTGGTTACGAACAAAACATCGCCGCCGTTGTTGCCGAGCTTTGGGAGCCTTACACAGATGAAATGACAACCGACCGCGTGGGCAGTCTCATTGCCATTAAACGCGGTTCCGGCCCAGAGCCGCGTCCACGTCTGCTGCTGGCCGCCCACATGGACGAAATCGCCTTGATGGTAAAGCAAGTGGTAACCCATAACGGCAATGGCTTTCTGCGCCTGACCAATGTTGGCGGAATTGATATTCGTCATCTTTACGGCCAACTGGTTACTGTGCATGGCAAGCGCGATTTATCAGGCATTATTGGCAGCCTGCCTGGCAAAATGCTGCCCCCAGAGCGCAAAGATAAACCATTTGGTTGGGGAGATTTGTGCGTTGACGTTGGCCTGCCCGCCGCCAAAGTAGAGAAACTGGTCTCGATTGGCGACTTCATCAGCTTCCGCCAGCCGCTGCGCAAATTGCAAGGCAAACGGGTGACGGGTAAGGCGTTGGACAACCGGGCTTCGGTGGCGGCGGTGACGGTTTGTTTAGACTATTTGAACGGCCGTTCCCACGAATGGGATGTCGTCGCCGTCGCTACCTCGCAAGAGGAAACCCGCTTGCTGGGGGCCTACACCAGCGCCTACGCCCAGCGCCCTGATGCGGCCATCGCCATCGACGTAGGGTTTGGCAAAGGGCCGGGAGCCAGCGACGCCAATACCTTCGAGTTAGGCGGCGGCCCGGTCTTAGATTTAGGGCCAAACGTTCATCCGGGCATGTTGAAAACGTTGCAAGATACAGCCAAAACATTGGAGATGAAAGTACATATCGGCACGCATACGCGGGGCAGCGGCACTGACGCCTATGGTTTGCAAGTAGCCCGCGAAGGCATTCCAACCGGACTAATAAGCATTCCTCTGCGTTACATGCACACAATGGTCGAATCCATCGACATGGCCGATGTAGAACGAAGCGGCCGTCTCATGGGCGAACTCATCGCCAATTTGGACGGCGGCTTCCTGGACAAATTGGCCGAAGGGATGATGAAGGAAGAGTAGCTGCTAAAACCGGCAGCTAGTAACCAATTATGAACGAATTACTCAAGAACCTAACCGAAGCCGTCGGCGTATCCGGCGACGAGAAAGAAGTGCGTCTGCTCATTCGTGATTTGATTGCCGACTATGTGGACGAATGGCGCGTTGACGCCATGGGTAATCTGATCGCCCTCAAAAAAGGCACCGGCGCCTCCGACCTGCGCGTGTTGGTTGACGCCCACATGGACGAGGTCGGCTTAATGGTCACTGACTTTGACAGCAACGGCTCTCTTAAATTTGCCGGCGTGGGCGGTTTTGACGACCGCGCTCTGTTGGGCAAAGCGGTGCAAGTGGGGCCAAAGAAGTTGGCCGGCGTCATTGGAGCGCGCCCCATCCATTTGCTCAAAGCCAGTCAGCGCAACAGCGTGGTCAAAACGGATGCGATGCGAATTGACATTGGCGCCAAAAACAAGGATGCGGCCAGCGGCAAGGTGAAGGTGGGCGACCGCGCCGCTTTCGTTACCAAGTACGAGGAAATCGGGCCGACGGCCATTGGCAAAGCGTTCGACAATCGGGCTGGCTGCGCCGCTTTGGTAGAACTGCTGCAAGCCGATCCCTATCCATTTGACTTGTACGCGACATTTACGGTGCAAGAAGAGGTGGGTCTGCGCGGCGCGGAAGTGGTAGCTTACGGTATTGAGCCGGACGCGGCTTTAATTTTGGAAAGCACACCCGCTTACGACTTACCGAATGAGGATGATGTTAGCCCGAATGTGGCGTTGGGCGAGGGGCCATCCATTTATGTGATGGATCGAGGCACGATTCAAGACCCGCGATTGGTGCGTTTTATTATGAAAACGGCCGTCGCCCACAACATTCCCTACCAAATTCGACAGCCGGGCGGAGGCGGAACCAACACCGCCGCCATCCAAAAAACCAACAGCGGCGTCCCCGCGGCCACCATCGCCGTCCCTGGACGCTACGCCCACACCCCGGCCATGATGATCAACCTGGAAGATTATGCCAATGTCGTTAAGTTGGCGGAGAAAGTTTTGCGTAACTTAACGCCGGACACCATAAAACGGTAAACGTGGCAAGTGGCAGGTGGCAAGTTTTGAGTTAGCGCTTAATGAAAATGGTTTGTTATGTGGGAAAATTACGAACATTGGCAAGGGCAAGTTCCCGACAACATTGTCCAAGACAAACTTTGGAAATTTGATACTTACCGAAAATCCTTGTTTGTTGCTGATTTAAGTTGGTTTGACTGTGAAAAGTTACTGAAAGACTCAAGGGGAAAGAGTATCGCTTGGCAATTAACCCGCAGCGCTGGATCAATTGCTGCAAACATAGAAGAGGGGTTTGGGCGAGGGTTTGGAAAAGATTATGCGCGTTTTCTCCGTATAGCGCTTGGCTCTGCGCGTGAAACACGCGGTTGGTATTATCGCGGACGTCATTTGCTCGACTCCAAAGCGGTAACGCATCGCATGAAATTGATTGACGAAATCGTAGCAGGATTGGTAACAACCTCCGAACAACAACGCCATTTATAACCAACAAGTTGGCCGATTCTCACTTGCCACCTGCCACTTGCCACTATTAAAAGGATTCTTATGAACAAACTAATTAAAAAACTTGTAGAAGCGTACGGGCCGTCCGGTTTTGAGGATGGGATGCGCGAGTTGATTCGCCCGGAAATCGAGAAATACGCCGATGAGATTTCGGTGGATGCGCTGGGCAATCTTATTGCTGTGAAAAAGGGCGATGGCAGCGGCTTGAAGGTGATGATTGCCGCCCACATGGACGAAATTGGGGTGATGGTTTCGCATATCACCAAAGATGGATTTTTGCGCTTCACCAATATCGGCGGCGTTTATCCGCATACGTTGATGGGCGGGCGCGTGCAGTTTGCCAATGGCACGATTGGCGTGATTCACAGCGACCGCGTGACTGACCGAAGCAAAGTTCACCCGTTGAACAAGCATTTTATTGATGTGGGCGCGACCAGCCCGGAAGATTGCCCGGTTGGCGTTGGCGATGCGGCGGGTTTTATACGGCCGTTTCTCGCCCAGGGTAATCGTCTAACCGCTAAAAGCATGGATGACCGCATCGGTTGCGTTGTCGCCATCGAAGCCCTCAAACGGCTGAAAAAGACGCCCCACGAAGTTCACTTCGTCTTTAGCGTGCAGGAAGAAGTCGGCACGCGCGGGG
>JANTGY010000338.1 GCA_024762695.1 Anaerolineae bacterium | reverse complement strand
CAAATGGCTGGTTAACGACAGCCGCCCCCGCTACCGTTTTGACTGAGCGAATTAACAAGACGACTCAATTCTCATTGGCGGCAACAACGACAACAAAGTTGACGTCTCAAGTCGGTCCGGCGCGCATCGTCTCCCTATCCGATGACCCGCAGCGCCGTAACTTTACAATGGGTCAGGAAGGAACCGACTTGATATTCCGGCTGCGAACGCCGCTGCAAGGGGAGAACGGCCGTCGTCCCGAATTAATCGTCCCCGGTATCTTTACCGATACGGAACCACATCGCATTGTGGCGACGGTAGATGAAACGGCCGTGCATGTATACATTGACGACGCGCGGCGCGTTTATACATTTGACCTGACTCCGTTCGCCGCCCTTTTTTGGCAAGTTCCGCCCGTTGGCGCCGATCAAATTCGTCTCAACGCCGCCAGCGGCATAGTGTTCAAATTAGTATACGCCGGGTTAATTGTATGCCCGCTTTGCTGGCTCCTGGTCTCCGCTGGGGATATAAAACACGGCGTATAAATTATTTCTGAAGCGAGTAAAAAAATGACTGAACATTTAAAGATCGACATGGAAAAACGCGCCTGTCCCAGTTGTGAGACAACCGCGCTGCATTTCTTTTATGAAGTGAAACAAGCTCCAGTCCACAGTGTTTTACTGCTGCATGATCGGGAAACGGCCGTCAACTTTCCCACCGGCGATATCATTCTCGGTCACTGTCAGGAATGCGGTTTTATTACAAACGCCGCCTTTAACGACGCTCAGCAGGATTATGCCGGCGAATACGAAGCTACCCAGGGCTTTTCGCCTACCTTCAACGCCTTTCATCGCCGTCTGGCTGCCGACTTAATCGAGCGATACGATTTACACAACAAGCATATCGTCGAAATCGGCTGCGGCATGGGTGAATTCTTGCATTTGCTGTGCGAGATGGGCGACAACACCGGAACCGGCTTCGATCCAGCTTACGTGAAAGAGCGCAGTCTTGTGGGCGAATCGGACAAAATCACCTTCATCGCCGACTATTTTTCGGAACAATACGTCAACACGCCCGGCGATTTTTTCGCTTGCAAGATGACGCTCGAGCATATTCCCAACACGGCCGAATTTGTGCGCATGGTACGCCAAACCGTTGGCGACAACCCGAACAAGACGGTGTTTTTCCAGGTTCCCAACGCCCGTTATGTTTTAGGCGATGTTGCTTTTTGGGACATTTATTATGAGCACTGCTCCTATTTCAGTATGGGTTCCATTGCCCGCCTTTTCCGTCACGTTGGCTTTGATGTGATGGATTTGTGGACAGATTATGACGACCAGTATTTGATGATTGCCGCCCGGCCCGGCAAAGGGGATAATCCGCAGTTGGCTCAGGAAGATGATTTGGCGTTGGTTGCTGCCGATGTCGCTTATTTTACAGACGCATTTGGGCAATTGGCGGAAGATTGGCGGCGGCGGTTTACAGCTTACAAAAGAAACGGCCGTCGCGTCGTCTTGTGGGGCGGCGGTTCCAAAGGGGTCTCCTTCCTCACCGGCTTGGGTATCACCCTGGACGACGTGCAATACGTCGTAGACATCAATCCTAACAAAACCGGTACATTTATGGCCGGAACCGGCCAGGAAATCGTGGCGCCTCAATTTTTACCGGAGTATAAGCCCGATATCGTCATTGTCATGAACCCCATTTACCGCAACGAAATTCGCCGCGATTTGAAGGAAATGGGATTAGCGCCGCAAGTTTTAACTGTGTAATTGTATCTTTAAGACTTGGTGGTTTTTATGGAGATTAAAGAATTAATTCGGTAATAACCAACACACCCTGTTATGCCTGCGAAGGAAGGCATCCACGCTGGCAAAAGTATGGATTCCCGCCTTCGCGGGAATGACAACCGATTACCGATTTATTTTCTGAACTTCCCTGAAAACCTCGCTGGTCTCAACGTGAAAACTATGAGTAATCAACAATCATCGGCTGTGCTTTGCCCGGTCTGCCGGGGCGCTGACAGCGTCCATTTAGTAGAAATGAAGCAGGTTCCGGCCCACTGCAACCTGCTGTGGCCGACGCGCGAGGGCGCGACTGCGGCCCCGCGCGGCGATATTCGGCTGGCGTTTTGCCCCGACTGCGGTCATGTGTTCAATGAAACTTTTGATCCGGCCCTGATGGAATACACGCAGGATTACGAGAATTCGCTCCATTTTTCGCCTCGTTTCCAGCAATATGCCACTGCTTTGGCTGCCGGGCTGGTGGAACGCCACGACTTGCATGACAAAGACATTGTTGGCGTTGGCGCAGGGCGGGGCGATTTTTTGCAGATGCTGTGCGAGATGGGCGGCAATCGCGGCGTTGGATTCGATCCCAGTTATGATGGGAAAGACAATGAAAGTGAATCCGTCGCCTTTGTCCAAGATTTCTATTCGGAGAAATACACCCATTACAAGGCCGATTTCATTAGCTGTCGCCATGTGTTGGAGCATATTGAGACCCCGGTTGAATTTGTTGAGATTGTGCGGCGGGCGGTAAACGGCCGTCACGAAACCGTTGTATTTTTTGAAGTCCCTAATGTCCTCTTCACTTTGCGCGATTTGGGCATTTGGGACATCATTTACGAACATTGTTCCTACTACAGCCCCCATTCCTTGTCCCGTCTCTTCCGCCAGAACGGATTCCGTATTTTGAATGTCCAATCGGCTTTCAACGGCCAATTTCTGACCATTGAAGCCGTTCTGCAAAACGGCGAACCTGATTTGTGGACGGCCGATGGCGCCGATAAACAACAAATGGGGCAAGACGCCGCCACATTCGCCCAAGATTACCGCGAAAAAGCGGCTGGCTGGCAGCAACGATTAGCCAAAATGGCCGACGCTGGACAGCATGCCGTTGTTTGGGGCGCCGGTTCCAAAGGCGTCACCTTCATGAACATCCTCAAAACGCCGGCCATCGAGTATGTGGTAGATATCAATCCACGCAAAAAAGGAATGCACGTCGCCGGAACTGGTCAGGAAATCGTTCCACCCGACTTTCTAAAAGAGTATCAACCCGACGCCGTCATCATTATGAACGCCAACTACAAAGATGAAATCGCCCAAACGCTGCGCGATTTGGACGTCAACGCCGAGATTCTATTGGCCTAAGAACGAAACCTGCAAGGTTTTGATGGACGTTAAATAATCGAATTGGTAATAAGTAAATCGCCTTGGGGTGCATTTCAAATGAGTTGAGAAAAGCGCGTGTTTCGGGAATTGGAATTCCCGAAACGTTGAGCCAAGTATCGGGAATTCCAATTCCCGATACATCAACTGAGATGAAACACACCCATTGCCTTGTCATTCCTGCGAAGGCAGGAATCCACTACTGAAAAAGCATGGATTCCCGCCTACGCGGGAATGACAGCCTATTACCTTTTTATTTTCTAAACTTTCATTAAAATCTCGCCGGTTTTTCATCTAAAACATATGAAAAACTTATTTGATAACGTATTTGACGATTTAACTGTTCTTGTCACCGGACACACTGGCTTCAAAGGCTCCTGGTTGTCTATTTGGTTGGCCGAAATGGGCGCCAACGTCATCGGCTACAGCTTGCCCGATGCGCCAACGACGCCCAGTAATTTTGTAGTTTCCAGAGTTGGCGAACGCATGATTGATATTCGCGGCGATATCCGCGATTTGGATTTGCTGCGCCAGATTATTGCCCAATATCGGCCTAAGCTGGTTTTCCATTTGGCGGCGCAGCCGATTGTTTTACGCGCGATGCAGGAGCCGCATCTGACGTTCTTCACGAATGCTTTGGGTACAGTTAACTTGCTGGAAGCAGTGCGGACGACAGATTCAGTCCGCGCTGTGGTCAGTATTACGACGGACAAAGTGTATGAGAATCGGGAATGGTTATGGGGCTACCGCGAGAATGATCGTTTGGGTGGACATGACCCGTACAGCGCCAGCAAAGCGATGGCCGAAATGGCGATTGAATCCTATCGGCATTCATTTTTTGCGCGTGAAGAAGAGGAACGGCCGTTAGCCCTGGCCTCCGTGCGCGCGGGAAATGTCATTGGCGGGGGCGACTTCGCTGACTTCCGTCTGGTCCCCGACTGTATGCGCGCCTTAATGGCCGAAGAACCCATCCAAATTCGCAACCCGCTCAGCATCCGCCCCTGGCAGCATGTGCTGGAACCATTGAGCGGCTACTTGCAGTTGGCCGCCAGACTGCTGCAAGACGGTCAGGCGTTTGCCGAATCGTGGAATTTTGGCCCACTGGAACAAAAAGGCGTCCCGGCGCAGGCATTGGCCGAAAAACTTATCG
>JANTGY010000337.1 GCA_024762695.1 Anaerolineae bacterium | reverse complement strand
CTTCGTGACACTAACGAATTCCCGATACTTGGCTCAACGTTTCGGGAATTCCAATTCCCGAAACACGCACTTTTCTCAACTCATTTGAAATGCACCCATTGTCAATTGCTAATTGTCAATGGTCAATTGTCAACGGGTCGTTCATTGACAATTGACAATTAACCATTGACCATTGACAATTTTTGGAGGATTCCCACTATGAGTAAAAAACTGGCCGTCGTTGCTGTAGGCGGCAATTCGCTGATTACGGATAAGAAACACCCCGACGTACCCCATCAATGGGACGCGGTGCGGGAAACGTGCAAGCATCTGGCTGATATGATCGAAGATGGCTGGACGCTGATTGTGACGCATGGCAACGGCCCGCAGGTGGGCTACATTTTGCGCCGCAACGAGTTGGCGGCGCATGAGGTTCACTCGACGCCGCTAGACCTCATCGGCGCCGACACGCAAGGCTCGATTGGCTACATGCTGCAACAGGCGCTGCGGAATGAGTTGTACAGCCGAGGAACCCGGAAGCCGGTGGTGGCTGTGGTGACGCAGGTGTTGGTGGACAAGGACGATCCCGGTTTCAAGCATCCATCCAAGCCGATTGGCGGCTTTTTGGAAGAGGCCGACGCGCGCAAATTTGAGAAGGATGGCTGGCAGGTGGTTGAAGACGCCGGTCGCGGCTGGCGGCGGGTGGTCGCTTCCCCTATCCCGCTGCGGGTGATTGAGCAGGACGCCATTAAGACGCTGACCGACGCCGATAACATCGTGATTGCGGTTGGCGGCGGCGGTATTCCGGTGGTTCACAACACGAAGGGCGAACTACGGGAGTTGAAGGGCGTCTATGCGGTGATTGACAAGGATCGGGCGACGAGTCTGCTGGCGAAGGAGTTGGACGCGGATTTGTTGTTGATTAGCACGGCCGTTGAAAAAGTGGCGCTCAACTTTGGCAAACCCAACCAGAAATGGCTGGATCACATGACTTTGGCCGAAGCCAAACAGTACCTCGCCGAAGGCACACACTTTGCCCCCGGCAGCATGGCTCCCAAAATCGAGGCGGTCATCAGCTTCCTGGAAAACGGCGGCAAAAAAGCGCTCATCACCGACCCCAAGAACATCGCTCGCGCGTTGAAAGGCGAGACGGGAACGTTTATTACGCCTTAATCTTCTCTGGACGTTATTAACTGGGCGTGGAATACGGCGCGAACTGTTGTGGCGGCTTCATAGGCTGCTTTAGCCTCGTTTTTATCGGCCGTTTCACCTGGATAACGAAAACGGACAGCGCCGCGTCCCAAACGAATCAGGCTGGGGCGCAAGCTTTCCAATCCGCTATCCAGCGGCAAACTTAGTTCGAGCAGTTCAATCAAGCTGTGCGTTTTGGGAAAAGGAATGTCGTTTTCTTGCAAAAAGGCTTTGAGGTATTTCTCGGCCGTTTGTTGGGCGTGAAAACAGACCGCATCGTAATTGGGTTGGTTGTCAACGCGCAGTTCCCGACCGGCGGTGGCGTAATCGGCGTCGGCTTTGGCGACCCACTCAGTTGTTAACTCTTTCATAAACAACAACGCCTTCGGCCATGATTTCCTGCAAAAAGGAATCGCCTAACTGTAAACGGCGGGCTAGATTGTCCGGTTTGCGAACAAGCAGGTCGAGACCAAAATGGTAATTGACGGCCTGAAGGATACGCACGGATTGTTCTGTTTCGGTCAACGGCGTATCCATAATGACGAGTAAATCTACATCGCTTTCAGGCAACGGCCGTTGGCGGGCGTATGAACCGAACAAAATTATTTTTTGCGGCTGGAACTTTTCCGCAATTTGACGCACAACGCTGTCAATTGCTTCATCTGGAATACGCCGCCGCCGATTGATATCGAGAACAGACATGGTACTCATAATTCGTATGATACCATAAAGTGAGTGTAATATGGAGCATGTGAAATTTCTGAAATGTTTAATTTGCAGCAAAGAGTATGCGCCGGATGAGGTGGAATATGTCTGCCCGGATCATGGCAATGAGGGCATTCTGGATGTGGTGTACGACTACGACCTGATCAAAACGCGCATCAGCAAGGAAAGCCTGGCGCAGAATGAGGATTACACGATTTGGCGGTATAAACCGCTGCTGCCGATTGAGGCGAATGCGGAAACGCCGCCGCTCTCTATCGGCTGGACGCCGCTGTATGACGCGCCCCGCTTGGCCGAGAAGTTGGGCTTGAAGCATGTGTGGGTGAAGGATGACGGCCGTCTCCCCACCGCCAGTTTCAAAGACCGGGCCAGCGCCATCGCCGTTGTAAAAGCGAAGGAACAAAACGCCGACATCATTACCACCGCCAGCACCGGCAACGCGGCGGCCGCTTTGAGCGGCATCTGCGCCAGCGTGGAGCAGCCCAACGTCATTTTTGTACCTGAAGCCGCGCCCCCGGCCAAAATCGCCCAACTGCTGGTTTACGGCTCGACGGTGATGCTGGTCAAAGGGACGTATGATGACGCTTTTGAGCTTTGCCTGGAAGCGGCGGCTGAGTATGGCTGGTACAACCGGAATACGGCGTTTAATCCATACATGACTGAGGGGAAGAAAACGGCCGTATACGAAATCTGCGAACAACTCAACTGGAACGCCCCCGACGCCATCTTCGTCAGCGTTGGCGACGGCTGCATCATCGGCGGGCTGCACAAAGGGCTGAAAGATTTGTTGGCGTTGGGCTGGATTGACAAAATGCCGCGCATCTACGGCGTGCAAGCCGAAGGCAGCGCCTTCATGTATGAAGCGTGGCGCGACGGCGAAGATGTGCTGACCAAAGCCCCCGTCTCCGGCAAAACCGTCGCCGACAGCATCAGCGCGGGATTGCCGCGGGATAGGATTAAGGCGTTAACGGCCGTTACCGAAACCAACGGAGCCTACATCTGCGTCAGCGACGACGAAATCCTGACCGCCATCCCCAACCTGGCGCGCGGCGTCGGCGTCTTTGCCGAACCGGCCGGGGCTGCCGCCTACGCCGGACTGGTCAAAGCGGTTGCCGACGGCCTCGTCAGCGCCGACGACCGCATTGTCGTTCTCAACACCGGCAACGGCCTCAAAGACATCAAAGGCGCGATGAAATCCGTCGAAATGGTGGGCACAACGCCCAACCGCGTCGAGCCGAATCTGGCTGACTTGAAACGAGTTATGAAAGAGATTGGAGACTAGAGATTAGAGACTGGAGACTTGCTTTAATCTCTAATCTCCAGTCTCCTACCTTTCTTAGCCATGAAAAACGACACCGCTTTGTTATTCACCCGATTGGAAACGTTTGTAACTGAAACAATGGACGCGCATCAAATCCCCGGTGCGGTTGTGGGCGTGTGGCAGGATGGCGAAAGCCGCGTCTTGCCGTTTGGCGTGACCAGCGTGGAACATCCGCTGCCGGTCACTGAGGAGACGCTGTTTCAGGTCGGCTCTATCACCAAGACGTTTACGGCGCTGCTTATCATGCAGTTGGTCGAGCGGGGCAAGCTGGATTTGGACGAGAAGGTGCAAGCGTATCTGCCTACATTTCGGGTGGCGGACACGGCCGTTTCCCAACAAGCCACCATCCGTCATCTCCTCACCCACACCGCCGGCTGGGTCGGCGACCTGTTCGAGGACACGGGCGAAGGAGACGACGCCCTGCCCCGCTACATCGCTTTGATGGCCGGTTTGGAGCAGTTGGCCCCGCTGGGATTCGTCTACTCGTACAACAACGCCGCTTTTTATCTGGCGGGCGCGATTGTCGAAGCGGCGACCGGGCGGCTTTATGAAGATGTGCTACGCGAGCAAATTCTGGAGCCGCTGGGCATGTCCCATTCTTATCTGAAATCGTGGGACGCGATGACCCACCGTTTCGCTGTTGGACATCGGCTGCATCCCGAAAAAGGCGTTGAGGTAGCGCGTCCCTGGCATCTGCCCCGCGCTGTGCATCCGGTGGGCGGTTTGATTACGGCCGTGCCCGATCTGCTCCGTTACGCCCAATTCCAGATGACAGACAGGATTGCCCGTCAACTCCACGCCCCCCAGGTCAATATCTGGGACGACGACGAGATGCTCGGCTTAAGCTGGTTCATCAACGACGTAGACGGCGCGCGCGTCCTCTCGCACGCCGGCGGCACGAAAGGGCAAGTTTCGCGCCTGTTCTTCGTGCCGGAACGCAACTTCGCAGCGGCGATTGTGACCAATTCGGAAGATGGCGGGCAGTTGACGATGGCGACGTATCGCTGGCTGCTGCGCGAGGCGTTGGGGCTGGACGCGCCGGAGCCAAAAGCGGTTCCGGCCGAGCCGGAGGTTTTGGCGGAATATGTGGGGCG
>JANTGY010000336.1 GCA_024762695.1 Anaerolineae bacterium | reverse complement strand
TAGTCAATTAGGATTTGATTGTCCATAGTTTGGTTACATCTCTTTTGAGGTAATTTAGTTTTCTCCTCTGCTTGCGCATTCTATCACAAGCAATAAGCCATCGCAAAAAAACGCCCGACCAAATTTTTCTGGTCGGGCTGTTTCTTAAACGATTAGCTGAGGTAATCTCGTAAAGATTTACTGCGGCTGGGATGACGCAATTTCCGCAGCGCTTTGGCTTCGATTTGGCGTATGCGTTCTCTTGTTACGCCAAACTCTTTACCTACCTCTTCAAGCGTGTGGTCTTTGCCATCTTTAAGGCCAAAACGCATCTCCAAAACTTCTCGTTCGCGGTCGCTCAAATATTGGAGTACATTCCCAATTTGGTCGCGCAGCAGTTCTTTGGAGGCAGCGTCTACAGGTTCGATAACGCTTTCGTCTTCAATGAAATCGCCTAGTTCGGTTGAGTCTTCATTATTGCCTACCGGCGTTTCTAAAGACATGGGGTCCATGGAGATACGCATGATGTCCCGGATTTTGCTTACGGCTTGGCGCCATTTTCGGTTTAGGGCAGGGTCAATCGGCCGTTCTTCTTTTTGGGCAAGTTTAATCGTGTCTGATTCTTCGGGAGTTAGATAATCTAGTTCCAGAGCCAACTCTTCTACAGTCGGTTCGCGGCCAAATTCTTGAACCAGATCGCGCCGAATGCGCACAATTTTGTTAATTGTCTCGAACATGTGCACTGGTATGCGAATGGTACGCGCTTGATCGGCAATGGCTCGGCTAACGGCTTGACGAATCCACCAGGTTGCGTAGGTGCTAAATTTGTATCCTTTGGTGTGATCAAACTTTTCGACGGCCCGCAGCAAACCGACATTCCCTTCTTGAACCAAATCGAGCAGATGAATGCCGCGTCCCATGTAGCGCTTGGCGACACTTACAACTAAGCGCAAGTTAGCTCTGGTCAGATTTGTTTTAGCTTCTTCAGCCAAATGATAAATCATGAATTCATTATATTTCAAGGCTCGCCGATCTTCGGACATCCAGGTACGGAACGTTTCTAATTCGGGTAAGAGGCCGCTTTCCTTGTATGCGGCCCCCATTTGTTTGGATAAGGTTACCGGTAAAAGGTAGATGTTGGTAAACAGGGCAAAGAGACTCTTTGCCAACTCGGACCAAACATCGTCTTGACCCCAACTGCCTTCGTTTAAGTATTGCCGCAAGTAGGAGTTTTTGCCTTCGCGCCAATCACGACGTAATTGTCTCGCTTCTTCTATAAGTAAGCTCATGTCGGGCATGTCTAGACTTAACTCTTTGCCGGCGAATAAAACACGATCCCAACTGGCCAGCAATTCGGTGTATACGGCGATGATGGTGCGAAAATGCACATTTTCTTCGTTGTCTTCATTTCCTTGAGTAGTCTCGTCCTTACTTAAGCGGTCAAGCGCCGCCGCGGCGGCGAGTTGGACGGAGAGCCAGATTTCTTGTTCGGCCGCTAGAAGGGGTACCTGTCCGATTTCTTTGAGGTAGGTGTGTACAGGATCGTCCTCGGCCCCGCTGCCCAGGTAAGGTTCGGCTGCGTCGTCCTCGCTTAATTCGTCTTCGAAGTTAGTCAGGAGATTGGCAGCCTCGCCTACTTCGTCGATGGATTGTCCTGTTGCCGACACTATTTGGATGCCTAGTTTTTGCAGGCGTTCGTAGAGCAGGCCGGCCTGATCATCGTCGGCAGCGGCTAATACGGCTTGAACGTCGGAGACGTCAATTTCACGGGAACGCCTCGCTTTTTTGACGAGGGCTTCGAGATCAATGGGGGCAGGTTCGTCTTCAAAACCTAGTTTTTCAATATTATCTTGTGTGTTGTCGTTTTCAACATCCATGTTTGGGTTTACCTGTTGTTTACCGAACTGAATCTTCCGCTTTTCGGCGACTTGCCGCCGACATTGCGCTTTTAGCTTTGTGAATGCTTAGTACGGAAAGTGTCCATTCGTTTAGTTTGGCGTACATCTCTTTGGAGTCGGCATTTTCTAATGCCTGCTCAGTGCGGAAAAGTTGTTTTACTTCGCCGACTAATTGTCCAATTTTTTCCTGTCGCCAATTTAGCACGGATAAAGCCAGTTTATCTGCCAGGCGATCCAGGTCGGATTCGGGGGCGGCTGGCAGGGCGAGTAATGATTGTACGCGCTCGTTGAGGGCTTCGTCCAGACTATCGCACAATTCATTGATTGGAGCAACTACGCCTTGCTGCAGCCAAGCGACCATTTGCTCTAATAGTAAACGGTCTTCAACGGCCGTAAAATCCATCGCGCTCACTAAGGGCTGCTGGTTCTGGGTCAAGCGCTGGTTGACCTGGTTGAAGATGTGGGGATGATGCAGGCATTGGCTGAGATAGTTGGCCTGTCGCATACCGGCAGCCAGACGGCCGTCTGCTCTACGCTGACCAATATGACCAGGTTTAACCGGAGAGCTATCTTCCCATTCGGGCGGCGGCGGCGGCGGGGGCGGTTGGCCGGGCTGGAAGCGTGTCTGCGCCGACATGGCGGAGCGGCTCTGTCTGTTTGGCGGCCGGGTGAACTTTTCTTGTACCTTGATCTGGCGCAAGGCGCGTTCGTCAATGCGGAGGGCGCGGGCTAACGCCTGCCAATAATGGTCGCGCTCGACGGGATCGACGATATCTTTGATGAGCGGCAGGACTTGTTGGGCAACGGCCGTTTTCCCTTTGGCGTCGTTCATATCCAGGTCGCGGGTGGCCATTTTGATGACGTAAGCGACGACCGGCTGGGCCTGCTCCAGCAGTTTCGGCCATTGGGTGGGGTCTTCGCGGATGATCTTGTCGGGGTCGTTGCCTTCGGGCAGGGTGACGATGCGGATGTCGGCTTGCAAGCGGCCTTCATGTTGGACCAGGCCGCGGGCGTCGAATTTGACTTCGACTTCCCTGTCCAGCGTCTCGCGGGCGACTTGTAAGCCGCGCATGGTGGCTTTTTGGCCGGCGGCGTCGGCGTCGAGGGCCAAGACGAAGCGTTTGGTGTAGCGTTTGAGCTGCTGCAACTGGGGGCCGGTCAACGCCGTGCCCATCTGGGCGACCATGTTGCGAAAGCCAGCTTGCCAGCCCTGCATGACGTCCATGTAGCCTTCGACGATGACGACTTGCCGCGCTTCGCGGATGTGGCGTTTGGCGCCGTCCAGGCCATAGAGCAGGCTGCTTTTATCGAACACGGCCGTTTGCGGCGAGTTGAGGTATTTAGGGATGCCCTCTTTTTCTAATGTGCGCGCGCCGAATCCAGCGATACGGCCGTTCAAATCCCGAATCGGAATCATCAGCCGGTTACGGAAACGGTCATAGCGCGTCCCTTTGTCGGGATTTTCGGTGAGCAAACCAGCCGCCAGCAGTTCCTCATCACTGTAGCCTTGATCGTGGAAATGGTTGCGGCAGGCATCCCAGGATTGGAGGGCGTAACCCAGCTTGAATGTGGCGATGGTATCCTCATTGAGGGCGCGCTCGCCCACATATTTACGAGCCAATTCAGCCTGAGGCGCGTGCAAGAACAGCATGTGGAAATAATCGGCGGCAGCTTCTAGCAAGGCCGCCATTTTGTCTTCGGCGGCCTGTTTTTTCTTGTCGACCGGCTTGAGCGGCTGCAATTCCACGCCGGCCTTGGCGGCCATTTTGGCTAACGCTTCTTTGAAATCCCAGCCTTCCTTTTTCATGACGAAGGAGAATAGATCGCCGCCCTCGGCGCAGGCGCCGAAGCAGTGCCAGGTTTGGGTTTCGGGGAAAACGTAGAAGGCGGGGGTGCGCGTGTTTTGATGAAAAGGACAAAAACCAGAGAACGATCGACCTGATTTGCGCAGGGGCAAATAATCGGAAACGATGTCTACAATATCTAGTCGGCTTTTAATCTCTTCGGTTACGCTCATCGCCCGCCGATTATACCTGATAGCGAGGGATTGTTCTATGCTAATGCAACTCTTTTACGAAGGTCTAACGAAAGTACAAACCCGGTTTTCAGTTCATAAATGATTGAAATACAGCGTTTAATCCTTTATACTGTTCAAAGTCAGTATTTTGCCGGGAATTGGGGGATTTATACCGACTTCCTTTCCGTATAACCCCCCATTTATCGTCTTACGCCGACAAATTAACAGCATTTCTACCCAAATAAGGGAGTTATGCCGAAATATGGTCAAAAATCTGCGGCATAACAAGAATTTCCGGGGTTTATGCCGACATCCGTTCGGCATAATAATTGTTGCACGAAACATATGTTCTAATTACGTATTAAAAACAGTCATTTTGTCTGCTTTTCACAGTGGTAGAGAAGTAAATGTTAAGAACTTCATCTCGG
>JANTGY010000335.1 GCA_024762695.1 Anaerolineae bacterium | reverse complement strand
GTCGGGGGGGAAAAGCTGGGGCAAGGCCGACAAAATCGCTATTATGCCAAGAACGGCCGTCCCCCGCCACACAACAGGCAGCCATTTCACCAGCCACAAATAGGCTTGCCGACGCATACGCAAATAAGCGGGCGCGGCCGGATTGAGTTGGCCGGAGACAATCAACCAATCGCGCAGGAAGCTGACGGCTGTTGCCATCCCAAACACCGTCGCCGCAATTTTTGACCCCGCCGCCGGAATAATCGGCCACAGCGCCGCGCTCATAAACCCCATTTGGAACCCGGCAATGATGCGCCGGTGGACGCTGGGCGGCATGTCATAAACCGGCTTGCCGCGTCGTTCGCGCAGCTTTTGCCCAGCGATGAACAGCCAGCGGGAGACGCCCAGAAGCAAATACCACCAGGGGAAATTGCCATACCAAACGCCCAACACGCTCACAATCAGGACGCCCAGGCCATCGTACTCAATATCCAGGCGCACGCCCAACAGCGTGGCGTGATTCGTTTTGCGCGCCAGATAACCGTCCAAATAGTCGGCGATGTCGGCCAATGTGTAGAACGCCATCGGCGCCCAGGCCAGCCCGCCAGACGGCCAGGGAAGGAACAAGAATCCGGCGACAACGCTCATCGCCAACCCGCGCAGCAAGGTGAGATTGTTGCCCCAGCCCAATGTCGGCAGCAGCGCCGTTTCGCCTTCGCGGTGGTTTTCTGGCAAGCCGCGCCACAAGATAACCAGGACAATCGCCAACGCCAACGCCGCCTGCCCCAGCCAGCGCGCCGCCTGGTCGGGCCAAATCGAACGCAGGCCCAGGAAAAAGAGGAAAAGGAAGATGGCGAAGACGGCCGTTACGCCCCCAAACCGCCATCGTAATTTCAAAAGGGTTGATAGATTGTTAACTTGCATCTGATTCTCACAAAAAAACGGCCGTTTCTCAGAGCAAAACGGCCGTTCATATTTCACGTTTTACGTTTCAGGCTTCGCATCTCACTTCACGATATTAACCAGCTTCCCCTTCACCACAATCACCTTGCGCGGCTCCTGGCCTGCCAACTGCTTCTGAATCTTTTCCGAAGCCAACGCCAACGCCTTCAACTCCTCATCCGGCATCCCGGCAGGGGCCTCGATACGGTCGCGCACCTTGCCGTTCACCTGAACAATCAGCGTCACCGTATCCTCTTTAGCGATGTCGGCGTCCCATTGCGGCCAGGGTTGTTGATGAATGGAGTATGGCTTGCCGCGCTGCGCCCACAACTCTTCGGTGATATGCGGCGCAATCGGCGACAGCAAGAGCAGTAGGGAATCAATGGCTTCAGCCATGCTTTCCGATGATACATTAGACCGACGTTGACTCTCCAAGATACTGTTACGCAGCTCCATGATGGCGGCAACGGCCGTGTTAAACGAAAAGTCCTCCAAATCCGCGCCCACTTTCTGAATCACCTGATGGGTCTTACGGCGCAGCGCCCGATCCGCCTTCTCATTAACGACGCCCTGTACATATTCCTTCGTCCCCATCGCCCACACATCATCCAGCAAACGCTGCGGCCCCTTAATGCCGTCATAATTCCAGGGGCCGCCCTGCTCCCACTTGGTGAAAAACATGATGTAAGCCCGCACCGTATCGGCGCCATACTTCTGCACCAGATCATCCGGAGCCACCACATTGCCGCGCGATTTAGACATCTTTTCATTGTCCTCGCCCAGCACCATCCCTTGATTATGCAGGGCCAGCATCGGCTCATCAAAATCAACCAGCCCCATTTCGCGCATCGCTTTGGTGAAGAAGCGCGTGTAAATCAAGTGCATCGTCGCATGTTCAATACCGCCCGTATACTGATCGACCGGCAGCCAATACGCCCCTTCCTCCGGGTCAAACGGCCCGTCGTCATAATCGGGACTGAGGTAACGATATTGATACCAGGACGAGCACATAAACGTATCCATCGTATCCGTTTCTCGCTTGGACGGTTTACCGCAAATGGGACATTCAGCGTGCAAAAAGCCTTCATGGAACCGGAGCGGACTTTCGCCTGTGGGCATAAACTCCACATCCTCCGGCAGCATCACTGGCAAATCCGCATCGGGCACAGGCACAGCCCCATGTTCGGGGCAGTAAATCACCGGAATCGGCGCGCCCCAATACCGCTGCCGACTAATCAGCCAATCGCGCAAGCGGTAATTGATCGCGCCTTTACCCACACCCTTCTCCTCCAACCAGGCGGTAACCTTCTCGATGCCTTCAGCGGTGGGTGTGCCGGTAAATTGGCCGGAGTTAATCATCTGGCCTTCAGTTTTGGTCACGTAAGCTTCGGTCAACGGACCGTCGGCATCACTGCGTTCCGGGCCGCGAATCACTTCGATGATGGGCAGGCCAAATTGGGTGGCAAAGGCAAAGTCGCGCTCATCGTGCGCGGGAACGGCCATAATCGCGCCAAAACCGTAGCCCATCAACACATAATCGGCCACCCAGATGGGAATACTTTCGTCGTTGACCGGATTAATGGCGTAAGCGCCCGTAAAAACGCCTGTCTTTTCCCGTTCGGCCGATTCGCGGTCAATGTCCGTCATGCGTTCGGCGGCAGCGCGATAGGCGGCCACCGCTTCGGCCTGTTCCGGCGTCGTAATTTTGTCTACCAGCGGATGTTCGGGAGCCATCACCATGAAGGTTGCGCCCCACAGCGTATCGGGGCGGGTGGTGAAGATGGGCATCTCGTCGCCCTGTTCCGTTTTGAACACCACATCGGCGCCGGTGGATTTGCCAATCCAATTCGTCTGCATCACTTTCACCCGTTCCGGCCAATTAATTTGACTGAAATCGAGCAATTCCTCCGCGTAATCAGTCGTCTTAAAGAACCACTGCTCCAAATCCTTCTTGATGACTGGCGTGCCGCAGCGTTCGCAGTGGCGGTCGTCGCCCCACACCTGTTCGCGGGCCAACGTGGTGTTGCAGGTGGGGCAAAAGTCCACCGCCGACAGTTTGCGGTAAGCCAGCCCCAATTCCATCAGCTTTTTGAAGAACCACTGCGTCCATTTGTAATAGGAAGGGTCGGAAGAAATCGCTTCGCGCTCCCAATCGAACATCGCCCCCATGCTTTTGAGCTGGCCGCGCATCCGGTCAATATTGGCATACGTCCATTTTTGCGGATGGATGTTGCGCTTGATGGCCGCGTTTTCGGCGGGCAGGCCAAAGCTGTCGAAGCCCATGGGGAAGAGGACGTTGTACCCTTTCATCCGCATAAAGCGGGCGCGGGCGTCGCTGGGCGACATGGCGTACCAGTGGCCGATGTGCAGGTCGCCTGACGGGTAAGGCAGCATGGTCATGGCGTAATGTTTGGGCTTGCTTTTGTCGATAACCTGTCGGTAGAGGCCGGTTTCTTCCCATTTGGCCTGCCATTTGGGTTCTAGTTGTTGGGGATTGTAGTCGCTCATTCAGTTCTCCGGTTTAAGAATTGTCAATAGTCAATTGTCAATGGTCAATTGTCAACGGCGCCGTCACGGAGTTTCATTGACAATTGGCAATTAGCCATTGACCATTGACAATTTTTTAGTCTTGTAAAAATTTAATCGCTTTCGGCGCAAAGTCGGCCGCGTTTTTGGGGGCCGCGCTGTGACCGCCGGTCGGGTATGTTTCGAGTTGGCAGTTGAGCACGGCTGCCGCCATTTGGCCCGCGTACTGGTAGGGGATGACGGGATCGTCTTCGGCCCAAGCCAGTAAAACGGGCTGGGTAAGTCGGGCCAGCATATCTGTGTTACGCACGGCCGGAGCGGTCAAGATGAGATGGGTGATGCGGTGGGGATGGGTTACGGCCGTTTCCACCGCCACCCCGCCGCCCCAACTTTTACCCATCAAGACGGCCGTCTCCACATCCAGTCTATCTAAAATTTGCAAAACGGCCGTCACCGCATCCGCGCCGCTCACCTGCCCTTGCGTCGGCACGCTCTGACCCCAGCCGGGCATGTCCACGCTGATCACGCGAAACCCAGCCCCGGCCAGCGGCGCCATCATCGGTTCCCAGGTGTGCCAGCCGTTGCGTTGGGAATAACCGTGCATGGCGAGGATGAGACGGCCGTTTTCCGGCCCATCCGCCATCCCAAACACCTTCCCGTATTCCGTTGTAATCCAAATCTCATTCATAATCAATGCTGAAAGCTGACGGCTGATAACTGACAGCTAAAACACAAAAACCCCCTTCGTTCAGAGACGAAAGGGGTTCCGCGGTACCACTCTGATTTGATGGTAATCATATACTTTAGTGGACCTGAAGGGACTCGAACCCTTGACCCCCACAATGCCATTGTGGTGCTCTCCCAACTGAGCTACAGGCCCATGCGTGTAAAGCGTGAGAATT
>JANTGY010000334.1 GCA_024762695.1 Anaerolineae bacterium | reverse complement strand
GATGCTCTTTAGCGGCGCGTTCGTTTACAACCGTAAACGGCAAATTGCCAAATAGTCGTTAACGACGTTTAACTTCTCACTTAGACGAGGGGCGTTCTGCAAAACGCTCCTCGTTTTTTGCTGCCTGAGCTTTGGCTTAACTGGCTTGTAGACGGCCGTTAAATGCGGTACGCTTTACCCGTGAAAAACAAACACATCCTCCTAACCGCCCTTTTCTGGCTTCTCCTCGCCGTACCCACCGCCCAGGGGCAGTCCGATCCCATTTTACGCAACGAAATCAGCTTGAATTTCCCCAACGACGCGACCTTTCGCTTGGAACTTGACCCTGACGCCGCCATCATTGATGCCGTCTTGACTTACGACGTTGAACGGGCAAGCTGCCTGGAAGCCGAAGCCCAGGTTCCGGTAGACGTAAACGGCGCTGCGCTGGAATGGACGTGGGTGATGAGCCGTTCCGGCAATCCGCCGCCGGGGGCCGTCCTATGGTGGGAATGGACGCTCACCGACGCCGACGGCAATCAACTTGCCACGCCGCGCCAAACTGTTACGCTGACCGATGACCGCTTCCCCTGGCAGACCATCGAGGCCGAAGGGGTACGCCTCCATTGGTATCGCGGCGACGAGGTGGGGCCGCTGCTGTTGGATGCGGCCGTTGCCGGACTGGCCCAACTGGAAGCCGACATGGGCATCGTCTTGCAAAACGAAGTCAATCTATTCATTTATGGCAGCGCCGAAGATATGCGCGAAGCCGTCTTGTACATTCAAGATTGGGCCGGGGGCGTTGCCTTCAGCGAATACAACACCATTTTGATGGGAGTCCCGCCCAATATTGCCGCCGATTGGGGGACGCGCACCGTGCGCCACGAATTGGCCCATCTGGTTATCGGTCAGTTTGGGCAAAGCTGCGTTGGCGGCCATCGCCCCACCTGGCTGAACGAAGGGTTGGCCGTCTACGCCGAAGGGGAGCCGGACGCCGGAACGTTAGCCGACATCGAGTCGGGCATTGCCGACAACCGTTTTGAGCCGGTGCGCAGTCTCAACGGCGCTTTCCCCGCCCACGGCGACGCGGCGGGGATGGCTTACAGTCAAAGCTACAGCCTGGTCAATTATTTATTGACCTACTATGGCGAGGCGAAGATGCAGACGCTGCTGCTGACGTTGGCCGATGGGCATGGTTATGACGCGGCTTTGGAGCAGGTGTATGGCTTTAATGTGGACGGTTTGGAAACGGCATGGCGAGCGGCGATTAACGCCCCATCCCGCCAGATTCCGCCCACACCCACGCCATTGGTCGCCGCCGCTGTGCCCACGGCCGTTCCCCTGGGCGCGCCGGTTAGTTTGCCAACGCCGGAAACGGCCGCTGCCGCCCCATCCGCTGAACCCGAACGGCCGTCGTCCGACATTTGCGGCTTGGGTTTAATCCCGTTGGCCCTGTTGGGCGGGTTAAGTTGGCGCAAGCGGAATGAGGAAGACACAAAGGGGAATGCGGAATGAGTAAGCGCGTGATCCTCATTATTCTAGGCTTTATTCTGCTGATGTTTAGCTGCCAATTGGTGGATGGGTCGCTGGGTTCGGGGGCTGTTTTCGATTCCGAAGAAACCATTCGCCTGCAAAGCAGCCAACCGCGCACCCTCGACCCGGCCTTAACCCTCGGCGGTCCCGACGGCCCGTTAGGCCACATTTTCAGCGGTTTGGTGACGCTGGATACCGATTTGCAGCTCCAGCCAGAACTGGCTGCCGGTTGGACAGTCAGCGATGATGGGCTGACCTACGTCTTTTATTTGCGCCAAAATGCGGTTTTTCATGACGGCCGTGCCGTTACCGCCGCCGACATCATCTACTCCTGGGAACGTGCCGCCCATCCTGACACTGCTTCCGATACCGTCCTCACCTACCTGGGCGATATTGACGGCCTGGCCGCCTTTCACGAAGGGCGCGCCGACCACATTAGCGGCCTGCGTGCTCAGGACGACCACACGCTGGAAGTGCGCTTGAACGCGCCCGTCGTCTACTTTCTGGCGAAATTGGCCTATCCCGTCGCCTACGTTGTCGATCAAGAAAACGTCAGTCAAACCAATTGGGAACACCGCCCCAACGGAACCGGCCCCTTCCAACTGGAAACCTGGCGCGATGACGACATTATGGTTTTGGTTCGCAACGATGCCTATTATTTGGAACCGGCGCGCATCAAACAGCTTGTTTATCATCTGGGGCCGGGGCTGGCTCTCTCCCTCTACGAAACGGGAGAGATTGACCTGGTGGGTATTGGCGGCGACACGCTGGAACGCGCCCAAGACCCTAACGACCCATTAGCGGCTGATTTGCGCACGGCCGTTAGCATGTGTACTTCCACCATTGGCCTCAACAACCGGCTGGCTCCGTTCGACGATGTTCGCGTGCGGCAAGCGTTCAATTACGCGCTGGACAAACAACTGCTGATTGAGATGTTCTCCGGCGGTAACGCGCTGCCAGCGACCGGTTCGCTGCCGCCCGGAATGCCGGGTTACACTGGGCAACATCCCGGCTATCCGTTTGATCCGGAGCGGGCGCGCCAATTATTGGCCGAGGCCGGTTATGCCGACCCATCCGCTTTGCCCCCGCTGACCTACACGCTGGCTGGCTATGGCGAGGTAAATGGGTATGCAACGGCCGTCATCACCCAATGGCAGGAAAACCTCGGCGTCGTCATCGAGCCGGTTATTTTAGACCCCTTTGTCTATTACGATGAGTTGTACGATGGGAATGTCGGCCATATTTTTAGCAGCGGTTGGTGCGCCGATTATCCCGATCCGCAAAACTTCCTCGATGTGCTGTACCACAGCCAATCGGCGCAGAATTTAGGCGGTTATGCTAACCCCAAAGTGGATATTCAATTGGAAAAGGCGCGAATAGAACGAGACATAACGGCGCGATTGGCACAGTATGCGGCCATTGAGAGCCAAATTGTATTGGATGCTCCAGCCGTGTTTGTAAGTCACGGTTTTAAAGCGGCCCTCGTCAGCCCCCGCGTGCAAAATTACGTCTTAACCCCCATTGGCGTCGCTCAATGGCGGCATGTTTTGGTGACGCAGTGAGAGAATCTGGCATCTGGTTTATGGCTATTCCGCTCATCATTTTCTTCGCCTCCTTTGTTCAGGGAGCAACCGGGTTTGGTATGGCTTTGGTAGCGATGCCGTTGTTGGTGGGCATAATTGGCGTACGCGCGGCGACTCCGCTCATGGCATTGGTGGCTATCGTAATTTCGTTGGGGATGTTGTTGCGCTATCGTCAGGCGTTTCATCTAAGGGCGGTTGCCCGATTGTCGGCGGCGTCGTTAGCGGCGATTCCATTGGGTGTGTATGCGCTGCGCCGGTTTGACGCCGACATCATAACGGCCGTTCTAGGCGCGGTGATTGTGGGGTATGCTTTGTACGACTTGCTAGGGTTGCGGCTGCCACAATTGGAAGAACAGTTCTGGGCATATGGCTTTGGCTTTATTTCCGGTTTATTGGGCGGCGCATATAACACCAGCGGCCCTCCAATCATTGTTTATGCCCGCTGCCGACGCTGGCCGCCAGCCGAGTTTAAGAGCAATTTGCAAGGCTTCTTTCTATTAAACGCGGCGCTTGTTTTGTCCATTCACGCCGTCAGCGGCAACTTTACGCCGCTGGTTTGGCGCAGTTTTGGCATTGGATTGCCAGCAATTGGGCTTGGCTTGTGGGCCGGCGTTAGTCTTGATCGACGAATCAATCCACATACTTTCCGCCAGATTGTCTTGATTCTACTGCTATTCTTGGGCGGCCGGTTATTGATTTGACCGCTGTTTTTCTTAAGGTTGTTCGTTAGCCAAACGCCATATGATAGGACTTAAGTACTGGTGTTTGTATAAATTAATAAGGAAAATAAGAGATGTCAACGCTAACGATCATTCTTGTGGTCTCTTTTATAGGGCTTTTGGTTTGTTTGAACCCGTTTCGCAAGGAACCGGATTACGGCCGAGGGCAAATGCGAACAACGATTAAAAATTCAGATTGGAGCCCTGAGTGAGCGGCTCTATATTGCGTAATAGAAAGTATTTTGAGTTTGGAAAACAAGGGTTCTCCCGTTTCCCCTGAGTAAACCACAAAAAAAGGACGCATTCTTCATCAAGTTTCTTTTGTGGTTTCCCAAGATGCCGTTTCGTGATGGATTACGTAAGATAGACGGCCGTGTCAATGGCAGAAGCGGATTCAACGACACGTCTCCCTGCGCTATTGATTCGATTGGGAAGCAGATCGCCGTTATGGAAGTTAAACAATTAAATCGGTAAAAAACAACTTACCCTGTCATGCCTGCGAAGGCAGGCATCCACTCTGGCAAAAGCATGGATTCCCGCCT
>JANTGY010000333.1 GCA_024762695.1 Anaerolineae bacterium | reverse complement strand
ATATGATGTTAAAACGCGCCCCTTCCCTGACCGAGCAGACCAAAAGCCACCTGAAACAGTTGATTCTGGCGGATGAATTTGCCGACGGCCGTATCCCCCCCGAAACCACATTAGCCGAAGAATTAGGCGTCAGCCGCACCACGATTCGGGATGCGTTGAGCCGGTTGGAGCAGGAAGGGGTGATTTCCCGCAAGCAGGGGGCCGGGACGTTTGTCAACCGGCCGGGGCTGCAAATCAAGTCGCGGCTGGATGAGATCTGGTCGTATGAAGGAGTGCTGCGGGCGCATGGCTATACGCCGTCTACCCGTATTCTGGATGTTTCTACCATTGGGGCGGACGAGGAAACGGCCGTGGCCCTGGACATTGCGCCGGGCGCGGAGCTGCTGGTGGTTAAGAAGCTGTTTCTGGCCGACAGTGAGCCGGTGATTTTGGCGCACAATCATATTCCCCTCGGCCAGATTGCGGCGCCTTATGAAGAAGCCGATTTGCTGCTGCCGGTGTATGTGTTTTTGGGTGGGTACGGCCGTCAACCCCTCAGCTACTACCTGTCCGACATCATTCCCGTGGTAGCCACGGCCGATTTAGCCGCCACCCTGCACATTCCCAGCCAAACGCCGCTCCTTTCCCTAAGCGAAATCGGTTACAGCGATGACAACCAACCTATCTTAAAATCAACGTCCTGGTTTCGGGACGATTTATTGCGCCTGCGGCTCATCCGCCGTTCTGTGCAGTAGAAATTGGGGCGTGCCCGACCGGTTCCGGAACGGCAAAGCCCCGAAAATAACCCTAATCATTTTTATTTAAGGAGACAGCAGCAGCTGCACGCAGCTTCAATTGGATGACAGCAATATCACTCCTCTTGATTCATGTGGCGGTCTCTGCGTCTCCACAGTTTAATTACAAAGGAGAGTAACCATGAGAAGTTTTGCAGGACGGGATATTTTATCCCTCAAAGATTTTGAACGAAACGAATTCTTCCGCGTCTTCGAAATTGCCGAAGAACTGGAACCCATCGCCCGCAACCGCCAGAACACCGACTTGTTGAAGGAAAAGACCCTGGTCACCGCCTTCTACCAGCCCTCCACCCGCACTCGTCTGGCCCACGAAGCCGCCATGATCCGCCTCGGCGGGCAGGTCACCGGCTTTTCCGACGCCAAAATGACCCGCGCCGGGGACTTCTATCAGGAGTCCATCAAAGACACCGTCAAAATGCTGGAATTCTACGGCGACGTCATCGTCATGCGTCATTTCCAGCAAGGCGCGCCGGCTGAAGCGGCCAAATGGGCCAGTGTGCCGATTATCAACGGCGGCGACGGCTGGGGCGAACATCCCACCCAGATTTTGACCGACCTCTACACCGTTCTGCGCGAAAAAGGGCGCATTGACGGCCTCAAATGGCTGGCGGTGGGCGACATGCGGATGCGTACCATGCACTCCCTGGGCTACGGCCTGACCCAATTTGACTGCCCCATCACTTTCGTTTCCCCCGAAGGGCAGCGTCTCAGCGAAGAAATGAAAGGCGAGTTCAAAGATTATGGTCTGAATTTCAATGAAGTAGAACATGTCGAACAAGCCATTGCCGACGCCGACGTCATTCTGGTCGAGCCGGTGGTGCAGCCTGACTACACCAAATCCCGCGATGAACGTGAAGGCGACGTCGGCCTGACCCCCGCCAACTACAAGATCACCAAAGATTTGCTGGTCAACAAAGCCAAATCCGATGCCATCCTGCTGCACTCTCTGCCGCGGATGGACGAAATTCCGCCCAATGTGGACATCACCCGCTGGTCCCGCTACTGGCAGGAAGCGTTCAACGGCGTGGTCATGCGGATGGCGCTGCTGGCATTGGTACTGGGCGCAACTGAGTAAATTCGTCGGTTAGTCTGGCAGTCTCGTAGTCCAGCAGTCATATTGTCAACAAGACGACCTGACTACCAGACTACTCGACTACAAGACTACTTGACTACCAGACTACTCGACTACAAGACAAGGAGACTAATCATGCAAACTGGATTACGTGGACGTGATTTTATTAGCGATCTGGACTTTTCTAAAGAAGAGGTCGAAACAATATTGGATGTCGCCTGGGATTTGAAAATGAAACGGGCGATGGGCATTTCCCACGCTTCCCTGCGCGATAAAGTGCTGGCGATGTTGTTCTTTTTCTCAAGCACGCGTACGCGGGGCAGCTTTGAGGCAGGTATGGCCCAACTGGGCGGTCACGCCGCTTTCATCGAAAGCCGGACGACACAGGTTTCCCACGGGGACACAGAAAAGGAATTGGGCGAGATTTTCGGCCGTTACTTTGACGGCATCGCCATTCGCCACGTGGATTTTGGCATTGGCAACCGTTACCTCAACAACGTCGCCTCCGCCTCCCGCGTGCCCGTCCTCAACATGCAGGACGAGATTTACCACCCGCACCAATGCCTGGCGGATTTGATGACGATCATGGAAAAGAAAGGGCGCAACCTGCGCCGCAAAAAGATGGTTGTGTCCTGGGCTTACGCTTCTTCTTACCTCAAACCGATGTCTGTCCCCCAGTCGCTCATCTTGCAGATGCCGCGTTTTGGCATGGATGTGGTGCTGGCGCATCCGCCGGAATTTAAGTTGATGCCGGAAATCATGGATCAGGCGCAGGCGATGGCCAAGAAATACAATGCCGGCTTTGAGGTTGTCCATGACATGCAGGAAGCGTGCCGGGATGCCGATGTGATTTATGCCAAATCCTGGGGGCCGTTAATGACGACACAGGACCCAGACGAAGGTAAGCGCATTCAGGATTCGTACAAGGATTGGTATGTCAATGATGAACTGATGGCGTTGGGCAAGGATGACGTGATTTACATGCACCCGCTGCCGGCCGATCGTGATATTGAAGTAGCCAGTTCGGTGCTGGACGGCCGTCACTCGGTTGTATTCGACGAAGCTGAAAACCGCCTGCACGCCCAAAAAGCTGTGATGGCGTTGACGATGGCGTAAAATAGTTCGTGGTTGATTTTTTAAATGGTTAAAGATTAATTGGAGCCGTCGTGGCATTAATCTTTAACCATTCATTATTACCCATTAAGGAGACCCCACTATGAGCGATAAAGTAGCCGTCATTGCAATTGGCGGTAACTCATTGATTCGAGACAAAGCGCACAAATCGGTGCAAGATCAGTATGATGCGGCGAACGAAACGTCGAAGCACATTGCGAAGATGATTAAACAGGGCTGGAATGTGGCGATTGCCCATGGTAATGGCCCACAGGTCGGCTTTATCTTGCGCCGGTCGGAATTGGCGGCGCAAGAGCTGCATGAAGTTCCGTTGGATGTTTGTGGCGCAGATACGCAAGGGGCCATTGGCTATGCCTTGCAGCAGACGCTTTACAACCATTTCCAGGATATGGGATTGGATAAGAACGTGGCCACGGTGGTTACGCAGGTTGAAGTGAGTGCGAATGATCCTGCTTTCCAAAATCCGACGAAGCCCATCGGTTCATTTATGGATGAGGCGCAGGCGATGGCCCGCCGCGAGCATGATGGATGGGATGTAGTGGAAGATGCTGGGCGCGGCTGGCGTCGCGTGGTGGCCTCGCCGCTGCCAGAACGGATTGTGGAGGAACCGGCTGTAAAACAACTGATCAATGCTGGTATCATCGTCATCACTGTGGGCGGTGGTGGCATTCCTGTCGTTGCCGATGAAAATGGCAAGCTGAAAGGTGTCGCTGCTGTGATTGATAAAGACTTTGCTTCAGCTTTGTTGGCTAACCGGATTGATGCTGATTTGTTTGTCATCAGTACGGCCGTTGAAAAGGTAGCCCTTAATTTCGGCAAACCCAACGAGCAGTGGCTGGACAAAATGACGTTGGACGAAGCTAAAGCGTATCTGGCTGAAGGTATTCACTTTGCCAAAGGCAGTATGGCCCCCAAAATTCAGGCTGCCATCAACTTCCTGGAGCGCGGCGGAACTCATGTCATCATCACAGACCCGCAGAACATTGAGCGGGCGTTGAATGGCGAAACAGGGACGCATATTGTAGTCGAATAGTCAGATAGTTTTGTAGTCGAACAGTCAGGTAGTCGGGTAGCCCGACAGTCCGACTACCCGACCACAGGACTACCAGACTACCAGACCACCAAATTACAGGATTACCCGATTATGGATCATATAAAGTATTTGAAATGTCTCATCTGCGGTAAAGAGTACGCGCCAGATGAGGTGGAGTACGTTTGTCCGGATCATGGCAACGAGGGCATTCTGGATGTGGTGTACGATTACGATTTAATCGGACAGCGCATCAGCCCGGAGAGTCTGGCGGCAAACCAGGATTACACCATCTGGCGTTACAAGCCGCTGCTGCCGATTGAAGCGGATGCG
>JANTGY010000332.1 GCA_024762695.1 Anaerolineae bacterium | reverse complement strand
AGGGGGGTAAGGGGGCAAGGGGGCAAGGGGGCGAGCAGCAGAGCAAACTCGTAAACGCGCAAACTTGCATACTTGCAAACTTGCATACTTGCAAACTCGCCGCGCTATTCACACCCAGTCCCCATCTTCAGGAACTGTTCGGCCGCCCACCCCTCGTCGCCAAAGAGGGAGCGCACTTGTCGCCAGGCGAGACCGTTGGCTTCTGTCGGCCCCTGGTCAACCACCGTCACCAAATCGGCTTCGGCAAGGATGGCGACTTGCTCGCCGCCCGGCTCGGCGCGCAAGGTTAAGCCATTGCCAAAGGTTCCTTCCACGACTGCCCGGCAAACTGGACGCGTTGGCGTGGCGGTGGGAAAGATGAGGGCCGGGTCGGGGGTGGGCGTTTCGGTGGCGGCGGGCGGAAATTGCTGCACGGCCGGTGATGGAGTTATGGTGATGACGCCTTCGATGACATCGCCTTCTGCTGCTGGCGCGACGGCCGTCAAATTTTGTTGTCCCACAACGAGCAGAGCAATGGCGGCCACGAAAAGTAATGCGCTGCCCATCAACGTAAAGCTGGCCCGACGCAAAATCGCTTCGCGTTCCAGCGTGTAAAAGCGGGCGCCGCCGCGCCGAATGTCGCGGTAGCTGGCTAATGCGGCGACGAATCCAAAAAAGGCCAGAGCCAGCGGAATATAAATACTGGTCATGCAGCCACTCCAATCGAAAATAGTTCGGCAGCGGTGATGGGGCCTTGTCGCAAAATTCGCGGGGCAGATGTGGTGCAATCGATGATGGTGGAAGAAACGCCGCCGGGTGTTGGGCCGTCGTCGAGTACGGCCGTTACCAACCCATCTAACTTCTCCATCGCTTCGCCCCCGCTCTGAGCTGGCTCTTGTCCCGAAAGATTAGCCGATGTAGCGGCAACTGTGCCGCCAGCGGCTCGGATGAGGGCGCGGGCCGTCTCGCAAGCGGGTAAACGCACGGCAATGCCGTCGTTGGGGGAAATGATGGCCGGTAAATCGGGATGACGGGCGACGATTAAGGTGAGCGAACCGGGCCAGAAACGGGCGATGTATTTGCGGGCGATGGCCGGTACATGAGCGGCTACTTTGTCCAGGTCGGCTAAATCGGACAGAAGAATGGGGATGCCTTTACTGAACGGCCGTTGTTTGGCCGCATATAAGCGCTCAATCGCCGTCCCATTAAACGCATCTACGCCGACGCCGTAAACTGTATCGGTAGGGAAGGCGACCAGCCGCCCTTGCCGCAGCCAGTTGGCGGCTGTCGCAATGGCGTTTGTCTCGTTTGCGTTTAAGCGGTGCGTTTCCAGAGTTTCCATCTTCCTACAAATCAATCCGTACAATTCGGTCTTTTCCGGCAAAATCAGGCACAATTTCGACTTGTGCCGTTGGAAATGCCGTTTGCGCCAGGTTTTGCACGGCCGTTCCCTGCTGCCAGCCAATCTCCAATAAAATAATGCCGCCGGAATTGAGTTTTGTTCGCGCTTGCTGTAGCAGCGGCCGGATGAGGTCGAGGCCATCGGCTCCGCCTTTGAGGGCAACGGCCGGCTCGTACAATTTTACCCCATCGTCAAGCATCGTCCACTCGTCAGCGGCGATGTAGGGCAAGTTGGCGGTAAGCAGGTCAATGGGATGGGCGATGGGTTCGAGCAGGTAACCGTGATGGAATTGGATGCGGGCAGGCGCGTGCCGCTCCGCATTTTGGCGGGCGACGGTCAGCGCGGCGGCAGAGATGTCGGTGGCTTCTACAGTCGCTTGTGGTAAAGCGCGAGCCAGAATGATGGGGATGCAGCCGCTGCCGGTTCCCACATCTACGATGTGGACAGCCCCTTTTTGTTTACCCCAGGCAATCGCTAACTCGACCAATTGTTCCGTTTCTGGGCGGGGGATGAGGACGGCCGGATTGACGATAAAATCCAAATCAAAAAAGGGCGCATGTCCAATTAAATAGGGAATGGGTTCTTTCTGGCGGGCGCGTTGGATGAGATGGCGGTATTGGGTGTGTTGAACGGCCGTCATCGCCTCATCTCCATGCGCCAACAGCCAGCTATGGCTGACATCTAAAACGTGTTCCAGCAGCAAGCGGGCGTCTAATTGGGGTGAAGGTGAGGATTGTTGGAGTTGGGACCGGCCGTAATCCCAGGCCTCAGAAACATTCATCGAAGGGAGAGGACAGAAGGTAAAAGGCAGAGTTCTGCCCTCCGCCTTCTACCTTCTGCCTTAATGATTACGCCGTTTCTGCCGCCGGAATGAATCCCTTTTCCTCCAAAACTTCCATGAGGTACTGGGCGCTTTCTTCCGGGGTTTGTTGGTCGGTGCGGACGTGGATATCCGGGTTCTCCGGCGCTTCAAACGGATCGGAAATGCCGGTGAAATTGGGGATTTCGCCATTGAGCGCTTTCTTGTACAGCCCTTTCACGTCGCGGTCAATCACCACCTCCAGCGGCGCGTCAATGAACACTTCCATAAAATTGGTCGTATTGTCGCGCACGCCGTCGCGCACCGATTGGTAAGGTGAAATAAAGGAGCAAACGCAGCCGATACCGTTACGGGACAGCAATTTGGCGACAAATGTCACCCGTTCGATGTTTTTGGCCCGGTCTTCGGCGGTGAAGCCCAAATCGCGGGTCAGGCTTTCGCGCACCACATCGCCATCCAGCCGTTCGGCCTTTACGCCGCGCTTGGCTAATTCATCCATCAAAATCAAGGCGATGGTCGTCTTGCCCGCGCCCGAAAGTCCGGTCATCCAGAGTACAAATCCTTGTTGGTCGGTCATGTTGTTGTTTATCCTCGTATAGAATTATTGCGTAATCCGTAATGCGTGATTCGTGAAAGGTTTACGAATCACGCATTACGGATTACGTTTGGTTTGCTAATGTTGAATCACCCGCCCCTGCATATCGGTCGGAATGGGCAGGCCGAAAATATCCAAGACGGTGGGGGCAAAGTCCATCAACTGCGTGTCGGGCAGTTGTTTGCCGCCCAGATTTTTGCCCAACTGCGTGTAAATCCAGACGCCGTTTTGGGCATGATTGGCGTCGTCGGGGCCGGTATCGTTTTCGAAGGTGTAAATGCCATTGTGGCCGAAGCTGCCTACGGAACGCCAGCTTAAATCGCCGAAGTAGACGAGCAGGTCGGGGGCGACGTTGTTAACTTCGCGGTAAATCTCTTCGGGTTTGAAAACGGCCGTGCCGATAGGATTACCATCGGGGTCGGGAATGCTGGCGATGTGAGCGGCTAATTTGTCGCGCACGACCTCGTATTCTTCCAGTGGAATGATGCCGTTGGGTTCGCGGCCTTGTACGTTGAGGAAGATACGGCCGTAATATCCCCCATCGCCCCAGGCCACAGTTTTAGACCAATCTACCTCCACCTTCTCAAACGAAGAAATGTAACGGCTAGACGGCTCATCCCACAACGTCAGATACCCTTCGCGCCGCAGCCATTCATTGATGCAAATGCCGCCCACCATCGGCTTCACGCCGTGATCGGAGACCGTGATGATGTGCGTTCCTTGCGGCAGCCGTTCCAGCAATGTGCCAATCTCTTCGTCCAGGTAAAGGTAGTAATCCTTGATGGCGTTGACAAAGGGGCTGTCGGGATTGTGCTTGGGATGGGTGGGGTCGTGGTGCGCCCACAGGCCGTGATGGATACGATCCACGCCCATTTCCACAAACATGAAAAAGTCCCAGGGCTTTTCATCCAGCAAATAGCGCAAGGTTTTGAACCGCTTGCGCGTCATATCGTAAATTTGTTTGAGCAAAAATTCCTTGTCGTCGGTGCGGAATTGGGGCACGTCTACGTCATACGTTTCCGGAGCCAGCAAGGCGTCAATCTCATCGCGCAGCGAAGCAGGGTGCGTCCACTGCGTGCGCAGATTGGTTGTGCTGGGGGTGAGAAAGCTGGAGATAAGCTGACCGTTGATGGGCTGAACAGGGTACGTTTGCGGCACGCCAACGATGATGGATTGCTTGCCCGCCTCACCCAAAATATCCCAAACGCGCTTTTCTTTTACCGATTTGCCGGTGGCGATGTAGCGGTTGTCGTAGGTGTAGTCGCGGCGATTGCGAAAGCCGTAAAATCCGAGTACGCCAGGGTCTTTACCGCTGGTCATGCTGCTCCAGGCGGGCACGGTAATGGCCGGGGTAGAACTCATCAGTTGGCTGTAAAGGCCCTGGTTGACGAGGCGGCCCAGGTTAGGCAGTTGATCGCGCCAGGCATCGAACAGCAACTCCGGCGGGGCGCAGTCTAATCCGATGACAAAAACTTTGGGATTTTGTTTGGGGCGCGAGAACAACTTTTTAAGCATTTTGTTATCCGTAATTCGTAACTCGTAATCCGTGTTCCGATTACGGGTTACGAGTTACGCATTACGCCTCGGCC
>JANTGY010000331.1 GCA_024762695.1 Anaerolineae bacterium | reverse complement strand
GCGACGCGGATACCGGCGTCTTCGCGCACCACTTTTTCCAGATGGGCCACCGTCGCCGCCGCCAGTTGGGCGTAGGTTGTGATGCCGGCCGCGTGCAAGATGCCTTCGATTTTGGGGCCGATGCCTTCGACGATTTTGAGGTCGTCGGGTTTGGTCGGTTCGGGTTCCGGTTCTGGTTCCGGCACGGGAGCGACGGCCGTCACCTTTTCTTCCGGGACAACAACGGCCGTTTCCGGCGCTTCAGTAATGGCAGTCGGGGCCACCTCCGTTTGCAATGCGGCCGTGCGGGTCGCCGGTTCGGCGTGGTCGTCGTGATGATCATGATCGTGGTCGTGGGAAACGGCCGTATCCTCCCCCGCCCCACTCTCAATTCCCGACGACGTAAAATAAGACGACAAAAAAACCAAAATCAAAATAATAAAAATAATAATCGGAACAACCACCAGGGGTAAGCCGCCGCCTTCCCCCTCAGACCCTTCCGATAAATGCAGCGCCGCCAAAAACAACGGCGATGACAAAATAGAAGTAACCAGAGACATGCGCTTTTTCTCCTACTAATTTGAACGTTAAAACGGTATCGTTATGGTAACGCACTCAAGGCATTCAGGCAATGGCATTCTAACGACCAACAATCGCCTTTGCCTACGCACAATCATCAGACGAAATGCAAGTCAGCGGTTACGGCCGTTAAGCCAACAGTAACCCCCATCCAGCAGTTATGAAAATAGTGAAGTTAACGTTTATAATGGAGCCCAGGTAAACCACAAAAACAAAAAGTATTGTAACGGTACAGGTCATTCCTGCGAAGGCAGGAATCCACATTTTGGATACCCGCCTTCACGGGTATGACAGTCGAGGTACACCTGAACAGTTACAAAGTATTTTGATAAAGAATACGCTAATTCTTTGTAGTTTACTCAGGGAAAACGGGAGAACCAATATTTCCCTAATTCAAATGAGTTGCCCGTTTTCACCTACTGTACCAAACGAACCAAATACACTATTCGGCGATGACCCGGATCTTTTGACATTTTAGACCAAAATCCGCGTTTTCGCGTCCTATTTTGACTTCTCCGACAGCCTGCTAGGGAACGATAGCCATACAATAGATAAAATCACGCTGCAAAAGGACACGAATGATGACCATCCGCATCTTATTGGTAGACGACCAGGCCCTCTTTCGCGAAGGCCTCCACACCTTGCTCTCTGTCCGCGCGGACATCGAAGTCGTCGGCGAAGCCAACAACGGCGAAGAAGCGCTCCAAATCGCCGCCCAAACCAAGCCCGACGTCATCCTCATGGATTTGCGGATGCCTGTGCTGGACGGCGTCGCCGCCACGCGCCGCCTGACCCAAACCCAACCCGACAGCCGCGTCATCGTCCTCACCACCTTCGACGACGACGAACACATCTTCGACGGCTTACGCGCCGGAGCCGTCGGCTACCTCCTCAAAGATGTCTCCTCCGACAAGCTGGTCGAAGCCATCCGCGCCGCCGCCAGCGGCCAATCCTTCCTCCAGCCTTCCGTCGCCGCCAAAGTAATCAACGAATTCACCCGCATTACCGGCTCCCTACAACCAGCAGCCAACAAACAACCTTTAGTTGAACCACTCTCGGAGCGAGAATTGGAAGTAATGCAGCATGTAGCTGCCGGGGCCAGTAACAAAGAGATTGCCGCCCAACTATTCATCACCGAAGGCACAGTCAAGAACCACCTCACCAACATCCTGGGCAAATTGGGCGTCCGCGACCGCACGCAGGCCGCGCTCAAAGTAAAAAAACTAGGTTTAATTTAGCCCCGATACAGCCTACATAATCCAATTCTCATTTTGATGACAAACTTGTCGTACCCTGCCGGATAGGTCACAATAAGCAGATATTCCAACTATATTTCCCAGCACATAAGGAGAGCTGCTATGACTGCAAATAATCCACAAACAATGGGCCAGCAATTCGGCCGTCGTTCCTGGGCTGAACCCTGGAAAATCAAGATGGTAGAACCCATCCACATGATAAGTCGAGACGAAAGAAAAAGCGCCCTGGACGAAGCGGGCTTCAATACATTTTTGCTCCGTTCCAAAGACGTTTATATTGACCTGCTAACCGACAGCGGCACCAGCGCCATGAGCGACCGGCAATGGGCTGGCATCATGATGGGCGATGAGGCTTACGCCGGCAGCCGCAACTTCTATCGTTTGGAAGAGGCCATTCAAACCTATTATGGCTATCGCCACATCGTACCCACCCATCAGGGGCGGGGAGCCGAACATCTCATTAGCAAAGCGCTAATCAAGCCGGGCCAAACGATTCCCGGCAATATGTATTTCACCACCACGCGTTTGCATCAAGAATTAGCTGGCGGAACCTTCGTCGATGTCATCATCGACGAAGCGCATGATCCGGCCAGTCCCCATCCCTTCAAGGGCAATGTAGATTTAGATAAGCTGCAAGCCCTCATTGACAAGGTGGGCGCCCAAAACATTCCCTATGTCAGCCTGGCAGGAACGGTAAACATGGCCGGCGGCCAGCCAGTCAGCATGGCTAATGTGCGCGCGCTGAGAGAATTATGTAATAAGCATGGCATTCGCGTCTATTTGGATGCCACGCGCATGGTGGAGAACAGTTACTTTATCCAGGAACGCGAAGAAGGGTACGCCGACAAGCCCATCGCCGCTATTCTGAAGGAATTTTGCAGTTACACCGACGGCGCCTGGATGAGCGCCAAGAAGGATAATCTGGTCAACATCGGCGGCTGGCTGGCCGTTAATCATGAAGATGTTTTTGATTTGGCCCGTAACATGGTGGTGGTTTACGAAGGGCTGCACACGTATGGCGGGATGGCCGGCCGCGACATGGAAGCGTTGGCAATTGGTATTGAAGAATCGGTTGAGGATGATCATGTGCGGGCGCGGGTTGGGCAGGTTCTTTATTTGGGCGAATTGTTAACCGATTGGGAGATTCCCATTGTGCAGCCGGTGGGCGGCCATGCTATTTTCCTGGACGCTAAGGGTTTCTATCCCCACATTCCCCAAAACCAATTCCCATCGCAAACGTTGGCGGCGGCTTTGTACCTGGATTCTGGGGTGCGCAGCATGGAACGCGGCGTTGTCAGCGCCGGCCGCGACCCGAAAACGGGCGACCATCGTTACCCGGCGTTGGAGTTAACGCGCCTGACGATTCCGCGCCGCGTCTATACGCAGGCACACATGGACGTTGTGGCCGAGTCGGTCAAGGCGGTGTATGATGCCCGCGAGCAAACGCGCGGCTTAAAGATGGTGTATGAACCGCAATACTTACGCTTTTTCCAGGCTCGTTTTGCCGAATTAGATTAGTAAATCTTTTAGGCGACAGGCGCTGCCAAAACGCCTGTCGCCTTTGCCATTCCAAATGAGATCAGAAACAAATCGCACCACCATTGATTACGGCCGTAAATGGTTGGTCATGACGGCCGTTGCCGCTGGCATACTTCTGACAACCATAGACGGGAACATCGTCAATATCGCCCTGCCCACCCTGGTGCGCGACCTGCAAACCAATTTCGCCGTCATCCAATGGGTTGTGTTGGCCTACCTGCTAACCCTGGCTACTCTCATGCTCACTCTAGGGCGACTCGGCGATATGATTGGCAAAAAGCCGATTTACACGGCCGGTTTTATCATCTTCACACTAGGTTCCGTTTTAAGCGGATTAGCCCCGACCGTCTATTGGCTGATCGGTTTTCGCGTCATCCAGGCCATTGGCGGGGCGATGCTGCTGGCGTTGGGGATGGCCATTGTCACCGAATCGTTTCCGCCCAACGAGCGGGGGCGGGCATTAGGCATCAGCGGCACGTTCATTTCGGTAGGTATCGTAATCGGGCCAACGTTAGGCGGGTTGATTGTTAACGCCCTTTCCTGGCGCTGGATTTTCTATGTCAATTTGCCCATTGGCATTGTGGGAGCCTGGTTGGCCTGGCGTTATGTGCCCGCAGTCAAACCAACCGGGCAAAAGCGGTTTGATTTTAGCGGGGCAATGACGTTGTTTTTTAGTTTGTTGACTTTGTTGTTGGGATTAACGGCCGTCCAACAAAACGGATTAGACGCCCTCGCCGCCTTCCTCTTTCTCGGTTTTGGATTATTTCTCATCGCTTTTCTAGCCATCGAACGCCGCACCCCCCACCCCATGATCGACCTGCGCCTGTTTGAGAGCAAACTGTTCAGCGTCAATCTCATCACCGGGCTAATGACCTTTATCGCCATCGCCGGGACGGTTATTTTGATGCCCTTCTACCTTGAAAACGTCCTCGGCTACAATCCGCGCCAGGTGGGGCTGCTGATGGCAATCGTGCCCTTATTCTTGGGCGTCGTCGCGCCCCTTTCTGGCAATTTATCGGATCGGTGGGGAACACGGCCGTTAACCGTC
>JANTGY010000330.1 GCA_024762695.1 Anaerolineae bacterium | reverse complement strand
GCGGCGGGGTGAGCAAGAAGCACGAGAAATTCCTGAAATATATCGAAACGCGGGCCGATGTTGTTCCGGCGCAGTTGTTGAACCAGGCGGGGATTGTGGGGGCGGCGGTTGCGGCGCGGAAAACATAGGTGCATGGAACGAAGAAAAGAACTGGCGTAGAATTTGAACGCCCACTCCTGGTCATTTTTCTTGTTGGAGGGCAAAATGCTTAAAAACAAACCGGGGCAGCGACTAGCTTTTTTACCAGAGGCCGATGTGGGAGCATTGGCCGAATGCCTGGCGGCTTTTGCCAACGGGGACGGCGGCTTAATTGTGCTGGGCGTCAATGAGCAAGGCCAGGAAACGGAAACGATTTGGGAGGAAGAAGCGGAAGGGGCGCTGCGCGAGGCGGCCAGTATGTGCCGGCCGCCGGTTCCCAGCCGTTGGCAGCCGGTAGAGGGGCAAGATGGGGCGTTGATTGGGATTAATGTGCCGCGCAGCGCCGACTTACACACATTGTATGACGGCCGTGTCCTGGTGCGCAGCGGTAATTGGAACCGGCCACTCTCTGGCGATGAAGTGCGAACGTTGGCGAACAGTAAAAACACGGCCGAGTTCGAAACCGACGTCGTTCCCGGCGCACGGCCGTCCGACCTGAGCGACGACATCATCCGCGATTATTTAGATAGGCGCGAGGCGCGCGGCTCGGCCAAGGTAACTTCGACGGATGAACTGCTGTTTGAGATTGGCGCCACTGACCGCGACGGCAATCCCACGACCATTGGTATTTTGCTGTTTGGCAAGAATCCGCAAGCTTTTTTTCCGCAAAGCGGCATTGTTTTTGTCAAGTTTATGGGGACGGAACCGCGCGGCGAGGATGGCAATGTGGGCTACGGCCGTCGCGATGAACTGGTTGGCCCCCTCCCCCGTATCATTGACCGGGCCTGGAACGTCATCTACGAAGAGATGCGCGTGGGCGCGACGGTGAACAAGCTGGAGCGAGAAGAACTCACCGAATACCCGCGCTTTGCCGTCCGCGAGGCGCTGGTGAACGCTGTCGCCCACCGCAATTATCGCATCAGCGGGCGGCGCATCGAGATTCGGATGTACGCCAACCGGATGGAAATCATCAGTCCTGGCGGACTGCCCGGCTACATGACCATTGACAATCTGGTCGAAGAACATTTTTCGCGCAATCCGCGCTTGGTGAATGGGCTGTACCAATGGGGCTACATTGAAGAGTTGGGATTGGGCATTGACCAGATGATTGAGGAGATGACGCAAGCGGGCCATCCGCCGCCGCAGTTCCGCGCCGCCGACCATGCGTTTACGGTGACGCTTTCCAACAAACGGGAGCGGGCGACGGCGCCCAAATGGACGCGCACTATGAATGAGCGGCAGGCCCGCGCGTTGACCTACGTGCGTGAAAGCGGCAGTATTACTAACCGGGAATACCGACAGCTTTGCCCTGATGTTTCAGCGGAAACATTGCGCCTGGATATGGTTGACCTGGTTGATCGCGGGTTGCTGCTAAAAATTGGAGCCAAAAAAGGGACTTATTACATTTTGAAATAAGGAATGTAAGGATGAAAATGCAAAATTAGTAATTGCATTGATTTATATCGTTTCGACGAACGGTGCGGGGAGCAAAATTTGTTGTTTGATACGGCAAAAAAGATTGCTTCTCCCGTCGAGATGACGCCCATATAAGTTTGAATAACTGAAGATACGCTTACGTTCGTTGCATATTTCCCAATTTATCCCAAATTTAACCCAAATTTGCGCTTGGGATAAATTTTGGAAAAACAAAATTTTATTGGAACCATGACACTCACACAGCAATTCCTCCTCATTTCTTTGTTACCGTTGAGCTTTTTGGGTATGGCGGTTTATTTGTGGCGTTCAGACTTAAAGCGGCGGGATTTGCTGTGGCGGTGGACGTTTGTTTTGTTGGCGGCGGCGGTGTGGGCCAGCAGCGTGCTTCGGTTTTATGGGGGAATAACGCTGCCGCTGGCTGTGTCGTTTACTTGGGGCGTGGTGGGGCGATATGCGTTTAGCGTGACGGCCGTTTCCCTTTTGATTGCGACGATTAACCATGTGGCTGTGGCGCGGCATCACGGCCGTTTTGCCTGGATGTTAAGCGGCGTATTGTGGGTGGTAACGCTCGCCCTGGACCCGCAGCTTTGGGACTATAAACTACCAGACTATGCGCTGGCCGGACAAAATATCGGCCATTTTGACCTGTACATTGCCTTTTGGATTGCTAGTTGGCTGCTTCCTGTTTTGGCCGCCTGGATTTCGACGCAGCAGGTCCGGGCCGGTTTTCCCAATTCCCTCTATCGCAACCAGGCCCATTATTGGCAAATGGTGCTCTCATTGTTCATCATAGGCGGTGGATTAGCATCGGTGCAGCAGCCAGGGCAGCCCGGCTGGCAGGAAGCGGGGCTGCTGTTTGTCATTTTGGCGACGTTTATCGGCACCGTTAGTCTGGCCCACAGCCATTTGCCTGATTTGCCGATTGCGCTGCGCCGCCTGCTGGGACGTCTTTCTGGCGCGCTGGTCATTTTTGGTCTGGTCTGGCTGGCTTTGGATGCGATTGTGCGCAGCGTTGCGCAGATGCCAAAGAGAGCCAGCCTGGCTCTCTTTCTCGCCGCCGCTGCCGCTGTCTTTGCCATTTTTATGACGTTCCTATTCCCCCCGTTAAATGTGTGGATTCAGCGGCTGTTTTTGCCGCCGGCGACTCGGCGAGAGCGCGCGCTAGCCAGTTATAACGAGGCGTTGGCGCTTGTGCCGGAACCGGTTGAACTGGCGCGTTTGTTTTTGGAAGTGGTTCAGTCGGAGCTGCGGACGAATGACGCCTGGTTTTTTAGTGTAGAAGATAGCGCGGCGGCTTTGACGTTACGGCCGTTAGCCAGCCTAGACGATCATCCGTTGGAAGCAATCTCATTTGACGACGACAGTCTTTTTGCCGCCTACTTACATCGAAACCAGACTCCTTTAGCCCAATATGATATTGACACATTGAGCCATTTTGACGCCATGCCCGCCGCTGAAAAAGACCAACTGCGTCATTGGGGGCGCATTTTGTATATGCCTCTCCATGCTGGTTCACGTTTAGCGGGCGTGGTGGCGTTGGGAAAGAAAACAACAGGCGAATCTTATGATCGTCAGGATTTTGCTCGGCTTCAGATGTTGGCTCCGCAAATCAGCCCTTTCCTGGTTCAAGCGCAAAATATGTCTGCTTTGCGCCAGGTTAATGAGGCTGTAGTTGCCGAAAATCGGACGTTACATTATGAGCGCCGCTATTTGCGGCAGCGCTTAGATTTGTATCAACAGTTTGTCGATCTCATCTCGCCGGCTTTGCGACGGCCGTTCATCCCCATCAGCCAAAAAATCGAACAAATTCAAGCCAGCCTGGATGAGATGGAAGGGAAAGCTCAACTGACCGACGCCCTCAACCAGCAAATCGAACGGCATCGCACGGCGTTGGAACGCCTGATCGCCCTGGCTGGTCGGCTACAAACCCGCCATGATTTTGATTTCCAACCGACTGATTTGGATACGGCCGTGCAACAAGCGATTCGCAGCTTAAAAGCGATGGCCGAAGCGCGCCGGGTACACATCGAGTATGATCCCATCACCACTTTGCCAGCGGTTTTGGGCGATGCGGCGCAGTTGCAGGAAGCCGTTCGCCATTTGCTGCATAACGCAATTAAATACAATAAAATCGGCGGGACGGTGCAGTTATCTTTTGACACGCAAAGCGACCAGATATGCCTCCATGTGAGCGATACGGGCGTCGGCGTGCCTAAAGAGAAACTGGATTCGCTGTGGCAGGGTCTCTCTAATTTTAATCAGGCGGACAACGGCCGTAACCCCGGCCTGGGCCTCACTTTGGCGCAATACATCGTCGCCGCGCACGGCGGCCATGTGGAAGCGGAAAGTAAATATGGAGCGGGCAGCGTTTTTTCCATTTATTTGCCGGTGGCGGATGCGTAAAACGTGAAACGTAAAACGCAATTTGCTTGACTCTTTACGTTTTACGCTTTACGTTTTACCAACATGAGTTTTACAACCCCCCTCGCGCTGCTTCTTTTGCTGGCTCTCCCTTATTTCATTTGGGTAGGACGGCCATTGCGTTACGGCCGTTCCCGTTGGCGCGATTGGGCCAGTTTAGTCGTGCGCGTTCTCATCATCGCCCTGCTGACATTGAGCTTGGCCGGAACCCAGATGGTACGCGCCGCCGATGAGTTAGCCGTCGTCTTTTTGGTGGACGCCTCCGACTCGATTGGGCCGGAGCAGGCGCAGCAAGCGGAAGATTTTGTTCGAGCTGCCGTCGAAACGATGGGGGTCAATGATGAAACGGCCGTCATCCTCTTCGGCGCCAACGCCCTCGTCGAACGCCCCATGTCCGGTCTGGCCGAACTCG
>JANTGY010000329.1 GCA_024762695.1 Anaerolineae bacterium | reverse complement strand
GTTATGAAAACGGCCGTTTGTTGAGCCTGTTGGGATTGATAATTTTAGTATTGGTAGCGACAGCAAGCGCCAATCGCTTGCGAACGAAACGTCAACGTATTTGAAGCGGAGCAGGGGAACCTCTCAACAACAAACCGCCTGTCTCCGCGTCAGGAGGTAATCATGAAGCGCTCGCTCATCCTTGTATCGGTAATCGCCATTGCATTTCTCGGCGTCTATTCACTTACGGCATTCTTCATTGAACCGGCCCAAGCAGAATTATTGGTTGATGAGTCAGTTCCCGCTGGGCCAACGGCCGTCAACGCTGGCGAGCCGCGCGTCGAACTAGCCAAGAGCGCTGCCTATTACGATGCCGCCAATGTCGCCATTGTCAACGTCACCGGTCTTTTCATCGACGAATATACCGCCTGGAATCGCTATCAAGGCGGCGAATTCGACACCATTCCTTTGCCAGCCGACATCATTTCAGATGTGAAGATCAGCCCCCATGCCGGCGAGCTTTACTCAACCACGCAAATCGGAACCAATTACTATGGCTTTATGAATGATGTGCCGCCGTTTGACAATCCACAGGTGCGCGCAGCCTTTGCGACAGCGTTAGACCGGCAAAATTTGATCAATGTCGCTTTAGGCGGCGACGAAGTCCCCGCTTTGACCTTTACGCCGCCTGGCGCTTTTGGCCATGTAGACGGGTATGCTATGGGCGTCGGCCATCCCTATTCGCCTACTTTAGCGGCTGCGCTGCTGACGGCATCCGGTTATACCGGCACGCCCACCATCACTATGATGGTCAACAATTATGAACCAAATATTCTCATGGCCAACGCCGCGCGCCAGGAATGGTTCAATACCTTAGGCGTCAGCGTAACCCTGGTCGTGAAAGAATGGCCGGAATATCTGGATTTATTGAATAATGGCGCGGCGAACGATCGACCTGGTATTTTTCGTTTGGGTTGGATGGCTGATTATCCCGATGCCCATAATTTTTTAAGCGACGCCCTTAGCTCCGACCGAATGCGGTACAACAACCCGGTTTATGACGACTTGGTGATGGCTGCCGCCGGGGAAACCAATCCCAGCACACGTAATGATTTGTACAAACAGGCTGAAAGTTATTTGGTGATGACCGACACGGCGATGGCGCCAATCAATTATTACGTTGATTATGATTTGACACGACCGACATTGATTCGAACCTATCAGCCTTTTGGCGGACAGCACATTGATCAATGGTCTTTTCCTGTGCCGGAAACGCTGGAACTTGTTTGGGGCGAGCCATTTTCGCTTGATCCTGCCTTTGGTCTTGATTCTCTTGCCGACGCGAATTATATTGAGCAGCTTTTTCTGGGATTGACAGACTTTGACGCCGAAACGGGCGCAGTCATCCCTGAATTGGCAACGGGTTGGACGGTATCGCCGGATGCCCAGTCGTATACATTTACCCTGCGCAGCGATGCCTTTTGGACGGATGGTAATCCAGTCACCGCTTACGATGTTGCTTATGGGATTGAGCGGACGCTTAATCCTGACACGGGAGCGGATTACGGCCGTTCCCTGCTCGATCCTATTGCGCTTGTCACCCCTCTGGATGCAACCCATGTGCGCTTCGATCTGAAACAGCCAACCGCCTATTTCCCATCGCTAATGGCCTTAGCCCCAGCCCGTCCCCAGCCGCAGTGGGCCATCGAACTGCACGGCGACGCCTGGACGCGCCCGGAGAACATCGTCTCCAATGGGCCGTATGAACTGGTTGCCTGGGAAGCGGCGCCGCGCGTCCGTGTCGAAAAAATTGCCGATGGCCCGCCCGCAGCAGGCAATAATCTCGCTTTCCATATTCAATATTGGAATGATGGCGGCGCGGCGGCGGATAATGTGATTATTTCCGATTCGCTTTTGAGCGGCATGACTTATTTGGCCGATACCAGCGTCTTCCCGGTCACTGGCACAGGCGCGCCAGGCGATCCGCTGGTGTGGGATGCCGGGACGCTGCCGCCGTTTAGTTTTGGCGAGTTTGAGCTATTTGTGGCGGTGACGGCCGTTCAAGAAGAAACCATCAGCAACACCGTCAACATCACTACGACGACGCTTAACGACCAAAGCTTGCCGAACGAACGCCAGATGACCTGGAGCGATCTGGTTGGGCCAAACGATACCCATCTCAATGTGAATAAATGGCTGCAAAACCCCTTTATTGCGCCTGGCGCTAACTTGACTTATGTGCTGGATGTTTGCAATGGATTCCCGCAAGGCTCCTCAGCCAGCGCGCCGGTTGTCATCACCGATACGCTGCATCCATCATTAACTTTGCAGAGTTGGTGGAGCGGCGGCAATTTCTGGTACGATGATTCGGGCAGCATTGGGCAGGATTTGGTTTTGAAACGGCCGTCTGTTCCCGGTTACTGGTGCGATAAAATCAATGTTAATGTCCAAGTGGACGTTAATGCGCCTTCTGGTTTGTCTATTGATAATACCGTTATTGTCACCTCCAGCAGCGACCTGGAATCAGGCGATAACACAGCTTCGTGGGTGGAAAATGTCGTTTCGGCGACCGATTTAGTGTTGACGATTGGCGCCGATCCCGATCCGGTTGTGCAAAATCAGCCGCTAACCTATACCGTGACGGTCAGTAATGCAGGCCCGGTCACGGCGACCAATGTCATTTTGACCGATACGCTGCCGGCTATCGCTTCGGTGTTCTCCATTCCCGGCAACTGTACTGAAACTGGCAGCGATATCGTTTGCGCTTTAGCTGAAATTCCGCCGGCCGGAAGCGCTTTTATTAACATCGTTGTTACGCCAACCGCCGCGGGCGAAGCGCTTAACTTTGCCCAAGTGGACGCTTTGGAGCATGATACCGACCCGGTCAATAATGCCTTCAGCCTTTCTACAGTGGTGTTGCCTGCCTCGAACGAGCCGGTGATTACGGCCGTTGCGCCAGGCTATGGCTTTAACGATCAAGCGACCACAGTTGACATCAACGGCTACAATTTTCAATCCGGCGCCGTCGTGACATTGGGGGTTACGTCATTAGCGCCGGTGACGTTTATCAGCGATACGATGCTACGGGTTGATGTGCCCCCAGGCTTACCGGCGGGTACATTTGACATCTGGGTAGAAAACCCTGACGGCAAAATGGGCGTTTTGTTGAGCGGCTATACCGTTTTAGAGAACCAGCCGCCGACGGTGACGGCCGTTACCCCGTCGCAAGGCCCTAACGATATTCCCGTTGTCGTTGACATCTTCGGCGCTAACTTCACCGGTGAGAGTACGGCCAGTTTGCTTCCTGACTTTATCCCGCTGGAAGGGTTGGTCTTCATTGATAGCGCGCATCTCCGCGCTGTTGTGCCCCAGCTCATCGCCGCCAAAACCTATACCGTCGAGGTGTTCAACCCCGACGAAAGTTCCAATATTTTGCCCAACGCTTACGAGGCCATTGATCCCACACTCAACACCGACCTGTATGCCGCATCGTTTGATTTGTGGCGTTCTCCCCTCAGCATTCGCATGGGCGATGTGGTGACGCCGCAAATCGGCCTCAATGTGCATCGTCAGGGTGGTTTGGCCGCCTTGCCCAACGTGGCGGTGGATTTCTACCTCCACTCGCCGAGCGGCGACCTAATCGGCCAAAGCCAGGCGTTGTCGTTAGAGGCGAACAGCGTGCGTTCAACCATTCCCTTGGTATGGTCGCCGCCCAACCCCGGCGAATTCCTTTTGTATGCCGTTATTGATCCGGCCAATACTGTTATTGAGGTGAATGAGGGCAATAACATCGTCAGCCGCACCATTACCGTGCTGCCGCCGCTGCCAGGAGATGTAACCCCGCCGGTGATCGCCGACTTCACGATTAATGATGGGGCAACGGCCGTTAGCCAACGCCAGGTAACGCTCGATATGACCGCTGCAGATGCCGGGTCAGGCGTCGCCAATGTGTTGTATGTCGAATATGAGTACGTCCCTAGCGCCGGCGGCTGGGTACCCGTCCAAATGAGCGATTGGCTGCCCTACGCCGAAAGCCATGTGGATTATCCCTGGGCGCTGCTGCCCTCGCCCGGCGTCCATTACTTGCAAGCCTGGGCCGCCGACGCCGCCGGTAATGTGTCGGCCCCGTTCTCCCGCTTCATCAGCTACCAGCCGAACGTGATTGATATCAGCGCCGGACAGGTGCATGTCTACCGCGATCTGTTGACTACCGGCGAGGAATTGCAGGTGCGGTTGACGGTTCTGGACGGCGGAACGGTGGATTTCTACGTCTGGAATCCAGATAATTCATTGGTGCAGACGCATGAAGGCGTTACGTCCTTTCAGGAGATCGTTTTTACCGCCAGCCAAGACGGCGTGCATCAGATTGAAGTGGAAGCGCAAACCAACGCCCAATACCAGTTGGAAATCATTCGTTCCGGCCCGGCAGGAGAG
>JANTGY010000328.1 GCA_024762695.1 Anaerolineae bacterium | reverse complement strand
AGCGGGCGGCGGCGCTGTCGTCTTCGATGGATTCGCGGACGGTCTGCCAGGCTTCGCTGCTCCAGATTTCCAGGTAGTTAAACATGCCGTTAATGACGACTTCGCTGTCAATACCGGCAAAATCGCGCAGATATTGGGGCAGCAAAATCCGCCCTTGCCGGTCGGGGGTTAGATCGGCAGCGCCCGAAAATACGCGGCGCCGAAAATCACGCATATCTTTATCGGATAACGGCCGTTCCGAGATATTTTTCGCCAATTTCCCCCATTCATCCAGGGGATACAACATCAAATTCTGGTCAAGGCCGCGCGTCACCACCAACCCGGCAGCCAACAATCCGCGCAGTTTCGCCGGGATAGTTAGCCGTCCTTTGTTATCGATGGTGTGTGTAAATTCGCCTAGAAACATTACTGGTTACCGATAGCTTGGTAGTTGATTTGCGGACAATCATTTCCAAAAATATAGAACATTCGTTCTAATTAACCCATTCCAACACTGTTTTTAGAGTATTTTTAGTATAATTGCCCCACTTTCTACCACTTTTCACCACAATTAGCCATCAGTATACACGAAAGCTCCCCTTATGTGAAGAAGCAAAATAATCTTTTAAGGTTAGGGGAAGGTGGTTGGCGGCTGGCGGCTGGCATCAAGAATCAACGAACTTCTGCCGACTGCCCTCAAATAATAAAAGCTCCGGGGTGGGGAGACCCGGAGCTTTTAGCAAGAAGGAGGAGGAAAATGAGTTAAAATTAATACCTGTACGAGTAATTAAATCCGTTACTCAATTGGAAATCCTTTACTGTCTAAAGGATAAAATTTTGGGTCGGTGAAGTAAATGGGATATTGGAGCTAGGATGGAGGCGCTACCTCTGGTAGCGAGAGATAGAGGATGGAGCTAGAGGGGCTGAAAACAACCGGTACCCAGAGGTTTTCAGCGCCTCTTTGGAAATCAAATAATCATTCGTCGAAGCGGGAGTCGTCTAGCTGTTTCCGCAGGCGTTCCTCTTCGGTAAGCGTAGGCACGGCCGTTTCTGGCTCGTCGTCTTGGAACGCTTGGGCTGCGTCGTACAGAGCATCGGGATGGACGCGGCGCACAACGCTCCATTTGCCGCAGTGGGGACAGCGATCATATTTGCCCAAGCCAATATTGAGGCCCCAGATGTGCATGGCGAAGGGACGGCCGCATTTGGGGCAAAGCGTGCCGCCAAATGGCCCAACGATGGCCGGTTGATCTTGATTGGCGCGGTTGCGTCCCGCAATCCAAGAGGTGAGAAATCGTCCGCCGACAGCGATGAGGAGAATGGGGACAATCAGCCAGAGGGCCACTTTGGTGGATTCGCTGCCGGAGACGAATTGGCGTTGGATGACGTTTGATTGGAGGGTACGGCCGTCGTTGGTATATCCTTCTGCGCTCATCGTATGGACACCCAGGGCATAGGTTTCCGTGCGGAATTGCAGCCGGAACGGGGCTTCTGCATCTTCGCCAATCTCCTCGCCGTCCAGCAAAAAGACAACGCGCACCAAATTGTCAGGGCCGCTAACGCGATAAGAGAAGGTTCCCTGAATGTTAGCGCCCATGCCAAAGCCAAAATCCCGGCTGAGGCGTAAGCTGATGATATCTGCTCCCTCTTGCGCCCAGGCGCGGCTGACGAAGAGTAAAAGGAGAAATAAGCTGATTACAACTTTTCGCAACATCGAATCCTCGCGTTTCGCACCTCATTCAATCCCGGCAATCTGGCGCAAATGGGCAATTAAATCATCAACCTGATTGCGTCGGTAAAGGTAGAGGAGCAGACTGCGCACTTTGGTTTGTTTGCTGCCAGTGGTCAATCGCTCCCAATCAATGTTTAAGGCGGCGGCGATTTTTTGCAGTTGGGCCAAATCGTAATGGGCCAAGAGATAGTGACGCAGGATGGTGGCCGGGGAATCGCTGTCAATTTTCTCCAGGCGGGGTAGGTTTTCCGGCGGCGGCGGCGTGAGGATGCGTTCGACAGCCAGGGCCAATGCGCCGCTTTGCCCATTCTCGTCGGCGCGATCCATGACGTTTAAGACAAGCTGATTGGCATCTTGGTCAAGGGGCATGACGTCATTTTCGTTGAGGCCCAGGTCAAAAATGAGATCGAGGATGTCTTCCCGACCCAAACGGCCGCGAATTTCATCGTAAAGCATTTGCTGATCGAAGGCCGGGCCGCGCGTGGATTTGTTTTCGGGAATTGGCTCGTCAGTTTGTTGGGAGGGGGCGGCAGGCACGGCCGTTTCTACCACAGGCCGCAATAAGCCCCACACCCACACCGTCGCGCCGGCAAACAGGGCGCCGCTAATGATATAGAAGAAGAAGCCGAGTTCAGCCAGCATCTCCTCCCGACCAAATGCGCCCAAGAAGGAGTCGAAGAGAACAGCCGTTGTCACCGACAGGAGTCCCACGCCCCACACCAGGCTCGGCCGTCGCAAAAACATCACCAGTGCGACGACAACAACCAATAATTTAATCGCCATAATCCAAGACATAAGTTTTCAATCAGCTCATTTCACACGTGACGCTTTACATCTTGCGTCTTACATTTTGCATTTCTTGCTTTAGGGCTTGATTGTAGCGCTCGCCCCTATCGCGGCAAGGGTTTTACCTTGCGCCGACTTCGCGCCGCAGCAAGACGATTCGTTTTCATTTCAGGTATAATGCGCTGGAAAACAATTCAACAAATCAGCATTTCAACAAGGATATATCATGACATTTAACGCCAAACAACTTCGCAGTTTGGTCATTTATGAAGTTTTTGTCCGTAATCACGGCCGCAGCGGCGCTGTGGCTGCTGGCAACCTGGCCGATGTAAGCCGCGACCTGCCCCGCCTGCGCGAAATGGGCGTGGACGTGGTCTGGTTTATGCCCATTCATCCTATCGGCCAAGAAAAGCGCAAAGGGATGCTGGGCAGCCCGTATGCCATTCAGGATTACCGCAGCGTCAATCCGGAATATGGCAATAAGAAAGAGTTTGAGACGCTATGCGATTATGCCCATGCGCTGGGGCTGAAGGTGATGATTGACGTCGTTTATAATCATACTTCGCCGGATTCGGTTCTGGCGGCGCAACATCCGGAATGGTTTTACCGCGACGCCGACGGCCGTTTTGCCAACACTGAACCCGCCTGGAGCGACATCATTGACCTGGATTACGCACACCCCGACTTGTGGGATTATCAGATCGCCTCGCTCAAACAATGGGTCAAAACTGGCGTAGACGGCTTTCGCTGCGATGTGGCTTCGGCCGTGCCCATCGAATTTTGGCAGCGGGCGCGGCAAGAATTAGCCGCCATCAAACCGGACATCATTTGGCTGGCGGAAACGGTGCATACCGATTTCATCAATAAGCGACGGCGGCAAGGTCTGGTCGCCCACTCAGACGGCGAAATACACACCGCGTTTGACTTGTCCTATGATTATGACATCTGGCCGGCCTGGGAGAAAGCGGTCGCCGATCCGGACGCCGTTCCCCATTACCTGGCCCTGTTGCAGCATCAGAAAGCGACTTTGCCGGAAACTGCCGTCAAAATGCGCTGTGTGGAAAATCATGATCAGTCGCGCATGGCAGAGCGCGCCCCCAGTCAAGCCCAGGCGCTGGCCTGGACAGCATTCCAGGCTTTCAACGAAGGCGCGTTTCTCATTTATGCCGGACAGGAATCGGAAAACGAGCGCCGACCGGATTTGTTTGACCCGGATCCAATCCGCTGGGGCGGATACACGCTGCAACCGTTTTTAACGACATTGAGCCATCTGAAAAAAGATTTGGCGCTGGTTGAGGGACAATTTGAGTTGGTGACGGCCGTACCCGCTATCAGCGCAGTTTGGCAGGCAGAAAACGAAGCTTTATATGGCGTCTTTAATGTCTCAGGTGTGGTTGATGTGATGACAACGCCCTTGCCGGATGGCGAATACCATGATGTATTGAGCGAACGCCCCGTCATTGTGCGCGATGGGGAGATGGTTGTGCCGGAAACGGCCGTCATCATCCGTTATCCAGACCAACTCAAAACCGCCGCCCATCGTCAGTCACTAACCCTAATATAGCTGGACAATAAATCGATGCGAATTCGCGTTAATCCTTGTTGAGCGGAGGGGCTGGTTGACTGACAAAACTTATCTAACCGCGGAGAACGCGGAGATCGCAGAGGGAAATGAAGGAGAAACCTCCGCGCTCTCTGCGGTGAACTCTGAGATTTGTCAGTCAATCAAGCGGAGGGGTTAAAAAATTGTAGATTAACGAATGAAACGGATGCGCATCCTCGTAGGGAAGAAAACCTACGAAGCGGTTAGAATCTGCAAAGAGAGACGGCCGTTTACTTAATCCCCGTCACCTTCACCCCTTCCACAATATACCGCTGCACAATGAAGAAAATAGCGACAACCGGCAAAATCCCCAA
>JANTGY010000327.1 GCA_024762695.1 Anaerolineae bacterium | reverse complement strand
CCCCCGATCAATCCGGTGGTAGCAGAACGAGCATTTTTCAGGCACGCCGCGCGGCCGTCGTTCAATTTCTGGCTCGCCCCATTCGGGCACGGCCGGATTATCGCCGGTGAACTCTTCCCAATTGAAGGCGCGCGCCCCGTAGGGGCAGGCAATTTCGCAGTAACGGCAGCCGATGCAGCGGTCGTAATCCATCATGACGATGCCGTCGGCGCGTTTGTAGCTGGCTTTGACAGGGCAAACGCTGACGCAAGGGGCATGGTCGCAGTGCATACACGGCCGTGACAAAAATACCTCTTTCGTGCCTACATGCCCCGCTTTGATGACCCGATTCCAATGAATGTCGGGCGGCGCGTCGTTGTGGGCCTGGCACGCTTTGGTGCAATAGCCGCAGCCAGTGCATTGATCTTGATCAATGATCATGACCCAGCTGTGCGGGCTGTCGCCCACCGGCCCGGAGGCATGGGTACGGCGCCCCAACCGGGAACCGACGACGGTCAGGGTTCCGGCAGCGGCGGCTTTGATGAGGAAATTACGCCGGGAGAGATTTGGTTCACTCATCGCGGCCTCCTCGATTGAGTTTGCTGCGGATACGGCCGCCTAGTCGGCTCATTTTTGGTCCAATAACCATGACCATGCCTAATGCCAGCCCACCTAGCGCTAAACCGGCCGTAACGCTGCCGGCGACGATAAATCCATACGGGCTGGCCGGTTCGGGAACGGCGCTGACATCGGCGTTAACGCTGGAAGCCATTGCATCTACAGGTTCGGCGCGCACCTGAATGACTTTGGCTGAATCCGTTACTTCTTCCTTGGCGTTGTGCAATTGGAAGCCGTGACAGGCGGTGCAGGTTTCCAGGGCGACGGAGAAGGTGTGGTTTCGCTTGGCCATCCCTTCGGTAATGGGGCCTTCGATGGCTGCCAGATGGCAATCAATACAAGAGACTCCCTCGGCGTTGTGGGCCGAATGGGAAAATCCATCGGTAATGATTTCATGGCAAGCGGCGCATTGAGCGGTAACGGTTTCTTCCTTGAGGCTGGTGGTGTGTTGGCTGTGGCAGTCAATGCAGGTTACGCCGGCGTCGCCATGGGCGCTGGCACGCCATTCAAAATGGGCTTCAATGTGGCAGGTGCCGCATAATTCGGCCGAGCGATCGGTGGGCATTGGCTCGTCGGGATGATTCTGGGTGATGGGAGAGTGGCAAGCTTTACAGTGGATGCTGCCTTCTTCCCAGGAATCGGTTTCGGGATCATAACCGGTGGTGTGGCAGCCCATACATTCTTGCGGCCCGCCTTGTGACCAGTGGCCTTCGCGGGCATGGTTATTCTGGTCGCCCAGATGGCATTGGCCGCAGGAAAGACCCTGGCCGTGCGTGCTTTGTTCCCAGCCGATGTAAACAGGCCAATGGCATTCGCGGCAGTCTGGGTCAGCGCTTTCTTCAGAGGAAGAAGTCATGGGCGAGCCAATCTGTTGGGGTGGGTCGGCCTTTGCTGGCGAGACGATGACGGCGGCTAGCAGGATGAGTATGACGACAAGGCCGAGTGAAAAACGTGCAGTCCACGTTTTCATGGGTTTGCCTCCTTAATTCTATGCAGTCGTGTATGGAGTGGCGGCTCCCCTCCATATGATTTTTAAGCAGCGCCGGCTGGGCTTCGATAAGTTTTTGCTTTCATCCAGCGCGTTTTGTAATTTATTTCACGAATAAATGATACCCGATGCTAGGATTTGGGATGTCAGGAAAGTTTGACAAGTTATGTAGGGGGAGTTGGAAGAGGGGGGATGGGGGCTAGGGGCTGGAGATTGATCTAGTTCCCAGTCCCCAGTCCCCAGCCCTAGTCCCTAATCAGCCGGCGTAAGCCCTTGTTGAATGGCGAATTTGACGAGGGCGGGGATGTCGTTGATGCCTAGTTTTTGCATGAGGCGGCTGCGGTAGGTTTCGATGGTTTTGGGCGAGAGGAAGAGGATTTCGGCGATTTCGGCGCTGGAATGGCCTTCGACGACAAGCTGTAAGGTTTCACGTTCACGCGGACTGAGCCGGTCAAGGGGGTTGCAGGTGATACGGCCGTCATAATGGCGCACATACTCGTCAATCACTTTATCCGAGATTTTCTGACTGAGGTAACGACGGCCGGTGACAACAGAGCGAACGGCTTCGGCCACTTCCATTCCGGCCGAATCTTTGAGCAGGTAGCCGCAGGCCCCGGCTTGCAGAGCGCGGACAATATGCTCGGTGCTGGCGTGCATGGAGAGCATGATGACCTTCATCTGCGGCCAGTTTTGGCGGATTTGGTAGGCGGCTTCGATGCCGTTGAGTTCGGGCATGGTCACGTCCATCACCACCACATCGGGCTGTAAATCGCTCACTTGCCGCACGGCTTCACGGCCGTCTGCCGCTGCGCCGATGACAGTCAGATCGGATTGGGTGTTTAGCAGCGCATTGAGGCCGTCGCGGACGACGGCATGATCGTCGGCTAAAAAGACTTTAATACTCATCGTCTAATCTCCGTAATAACTTTTGTCCCTTTTTGCGGCTGGGATTCGGTGTGGAAACGGCCGTTTACCGCTTCCGCTCGTTCCGCCATAATAAACTTCCCCCAGCCCGGCCCGCCATTCTTCCCGTTCGCAGCAAAGCCCACACCGTCATCCTCAATCGTTAGACGCACACAATCGGCGTCGTCAATCAAAGAAATCGTTACCTGGCTGGCCTGCGCGTGCTTGGCGACATTATTCAGCGCTTCCTGCGTGATGCGGAACAGCGCGTTTTCTGTGTTGTCGTCCAGGCCGGGCAGCGGCTCTTCGCCCAGGACGGTAATTTCCAGTTCCGTCCGTTGGGCAAAGCGTTCGGCATACCAGCGCAAGGCCGCCATCAGCCCATAATCATCAAGCATGGGCGGGCGCAGTTCCTCCATAACGTTGCGGATGCGGGCGGTCGTTTGCTCTACCAACGTCAGCGAATCGTCCAAACGGGCGCAGGCGTTATTGCCCGGTTCTTGCTCGGCCATTGCGCGGACGAGGTTGAGATTGATGCCCAGGGCGGTGAGGTTTTGGCCGACTTGGTCGTGCAGTTCGTTGGCGATGCGACGGCGTTCGGCCTCTTCGGTTTCGGCCAGGCGGATGCTTAACCGGCGCATCCGTTCGCGTTGTCGGGTGACGGCCGTAAACAAGCGCGCATTTTCAATCGCTACACTGATTTGGTCGGTGATGGCGGTGAGCAGCCGGATGTCGCTGTCAGAGATGGTTTGGGTAACGGGCAGCCGTACGTTCATAACGCCCAGCGTTTTGCCGCGTACTTTGAGGGGCAGGCAAATGTCTTTTTGATAGGGCGTTTCCAGGCGGCGGGGCGGGCAATCATCCTGATGGCAGTTATGGGAAAGAAGAACCTGGCCCTGGGCAACGGCCGTGCCGCACAAACATTCGCCCACTTTAGGCGGCCGTTCCAGGCAGGGATGATTGGGCGGCGTCCCGCGATGCGCCGCCGGTTTTAAGGCCCCGGATTGCTTATCTTGCAAAAAAATGATGCTTTGTACCTGGCTGCCGACAATATCTAACTGCTGCACTTGTTCCAATGCGTCATTGAGAATCTGGTCTAAATCCAGCGATTGGCTGACGGTGGCGGCTACCGCATTGAGCGCGGTCAATTCCTTGTTGCGCTGCGTGAGGGCGTTTTCGGTCTGTTCCCGCTTGCTGAAGATGATGTGGTAGCCGCTGGCGAAAACCAACATGAATAACAGCATCGTCCAGCGGTGCCAGCTTTCGTGAAAATCGGGGCGCAGCAGCAGACCAAAAAAATCGCGGTTGTGATACACCACACTTTCGATAATGGAGTCGGTTATCCAGTAGATGAGGCCAAGCGCCAGCCCTATGAGTAGTCGGCTGCCTCCCTGGCTCATGCGCGCTGGGAAACTGCGCTGCGTTTGTTTCATTTTTATCCGTCGGGCGGCTCACCCGGTTTTGGCAGTTGTCAATTCAACTGCCGACTCCCTCATTTGAGGTTTGTACAGGCTGATAGTATAGCAGATTTTTGGATTTCGTGGGGAGCTGCGATTGAAATCCTCAAGGCAACAATGGATAAAGGCATAAACGGATTTTTTCAGATTGTATCCATCAATGTCTCAATCCGTTGTAGTCATTTGCTCTGAGCAACACATTACTTGACAATACCTTTGACGCGCAGCGTTTGCATGACAAGTTGTTCCCAGGGTAAATCGGTTGTGACGGGGATGTAGTGAACGCCGCGCCCGGCGCAGGTGGCGGCGATTTCGGTTTGCCAGGCGTAGAGGCGTTCGCGGTATTGGTTTAGCGTCGTCGGGTCGAGGGTGATTTCGGCGTCCTGGCCCGTTTCGATGTCTACCAGCTTCAAATCGCCGCTGACGGGCGGATCAATTTCATCGGGGCTGAGTAGGTGGATAAGGCCGATTTCGTAGCCGCGCGATT
>JANTGY010000326.1 GCA_024762695.1 Anaerolineae bacterium | reverse complement strand
CGATCTGGCCTTCTGCGAAATCAACCCCGACGGCTTCGACCACATCTTCATCGGCGAAGAGCGCTTCGACATCCCCAAAGGGCGCGAACGCTTCGCCACCCGGCTGAAAGAGCGGTTCCCCCACGAAGCCAAAGGGATAGACGGCTACCTCAACACCGTTCAGGCGATGATGGACGAACTGCGTCTGCTCAGCCGCGTGCGCGGCGTTGGCGATGCGCTGACACTGCCCTTCCGAGCGCGCCACATCCTGCGCTGGGCCTTCCGCTCCGGCGCTGACCTGATCAACCATTTCGTCAGCGACCCCGTTTTGCGCGGGATTTTCGCCGCCCAATCGGGCGATCATGGGCTGCCGCCATCGTTGGTGTCAGCGGCCGTTCATGCCGGCGTCACCCAGCATTATTTTGACGGCGGCTATTACCCGCTGGGCGGCGCCTTTGCCATCCCCCGCGCCTTTGCCCGCGCCCTCAAACGGGCCGGCGGCGAACTGCGCCTTTCGACGCGGGTAGAACGGATTTTGCTGGACGGCAACCGCGTCACCGGCGTCCGGCTCGATGATGGGACGGAAATAACCGCCCGCCACGTCGTCAGCAATGCCGACCCGGAAGCGACGTTTGGCAAGATGATTGGCCGCGAGCATGTGAGCCGCAAGCTGCAGCGTAAATTGGATAAGGTCAGCTACTCAACTTCAGCCATCAGCCTGTTCATGGCCGTAGACATGGATTTGCGCGCCGCCGGGCTGGATTCGGGCAATTACTGGTTTTACGCCCACCCCGATGTGGACAAGGTTTATCAAGACGGCCGTACCGACGCCGCCCTGCACGCCCCACCCGATGGCATCTTCCTCACCGTCACCACCCTCAAAGACCCCTCCAAAAAGCACAGCGGTCATCACACATTGGAAGCGTTTGCCTTTGTTGACTACAAACCATTCCAACGCTGGGCCGACCAGCCGCCCGGCGACCGCGATTGGGATTATCAACAGTTAAAAGAGAAGTTGACCCAGGGCATGTTATCCGTCCTCGACCAACGCATTCCCAATTTCAGCAAGCACGTCGTCTTCAAAGAGTTGGGCACGCCGTTGAGCAATGAATACTACCTCAACGCCACGCGGGGCAATCTGTACGGGATTGACAAGGGGCGATTCCAGGTTGGTCCCTGGGCGTTTGGCAACAAAACGGAGATTGACGGCTTGTGGCTGTGCGGAGCCAGCACGCCCGCCGGACACGGCGTCGCCGGCGCCACTTCCTCCGGCTTGACGACGGCCAAGCAAATCCTGGGCTGCCGCTATTCGGAACTGCTCAACCAAAACGGCCCGGAACTGCCTATCTACCCCTCGGAAGATCCATCTCAATGGCCGGCTAAACTGCGCCGCCGCATGTAAGGGGAGCAAAAGAGATTTTATGACAACTGACAACAAGGATATTTTGACCCGTTTTTTGCAAGAGGTATGGACGGAGGGCAATGTTGACGCCGTTGACCGCTACCTGGCCGACCAGTATACGATTCATCATGATCCGGGGGATGCGTGGCACGGCCGTACCCTCGACATCGCCAGCTTCAAAGAACGGGTCAGCCAATCCCGCGCCCCGTTCCCCAACCAACGCTTCATCGTTCAGGAAATGGTGGCCGAAGGGGACAAAGTGGCCTGCGCCTGGCTTTGGACGGGCACGCATCTGGCCGATATGCCCGGCTTTCCGGCATCAGGCAAAGCGGTGGCTATTTCGGGGTTGACGCTATATAGTTTTAGTGACGGCCGTCTTACCGGCCATTGGCAAGTCACCGATAGGCTGGGCGTCTATCAACAACTCACACAACAAAGGGAATCAACATGACACAAAAAACAGTTTACACAGGGGTTGGCGTTATTCATCTCGCTTTTGGCCTGGGCTTTGTCCTGCTGCCGGGGCTGGTTGTCAGCTTATACGGCGTCTCGCTGGATGACGCGGGCATCATGATGGCCCGACTGCTGGGGGCTTCCGACCTGGCCAGCGCGCTGCTGCTGCTTGGCGCGCGCGCCATCCCCGCCTCCCGTACAACCCGCCTCATCAGCCTGAAAGGGGCGCTGGAATGGAGCTTAATCGCCATCATCTTGGCCTTCTACGCGCTCTCCGGCCTGCTCAACTTCATGGGTTGGGCATCGGTCATCCTGTTTGCCGTCATCGTCTACCTGTTCGGCGTTGACATTTATAAACAAGGCCAAACGCCAATTTCGTAGGTCAAGTTTGCAAACTTGACCTACATTTACACAGGAAACGCCACATGGCATGGCCGCGCCAGCAAATAAAAGAAAATAGCGTGCCGTCGTTCGTAGTCAGCCACGCAGCCTGCGGAGTGGCGTTCCGCCAAACGGTACTCCACAGACTGTGTACCTAAACTACAAGCGTGTTACGTGTTATTCGAGGTGAAAAAAATGACCCCCATAGCCATCATTACCGATACCGACGCCAGTTTGCCCCAATCTATCGCCGCCCAATACAACATTCGCCAAGCGCCAATTAACATCCTGTTTGGCGAAGAGGAATTGGAAACTGGCGTAGATATTAACGACAGCCAACTTTTCGCCCGCATTGAGCAAGAAGGCAAATTACCCACCACTTCAGCTCCCTCCCCCGGCCAATTTTTGCAAGCTTACCAAGCCGCCTTTGACGAAGGCGCCGAATCGGTTATTTGCTTCTGTGTCAGCAGCGAGGTGAGCGCCACGTATGGAGCGGCCGTTAACGCCAAAGAGATGCTGCCCGAACGCGACATTGAAGTGGTGGATACACGAAGTTTGACGATGGCCCAGGGCTTTATGGTTTTAGCCGCAGCCGAAGCGGCGACGGAAGGCGCATCAAAGGCCGAAATCATTGCCAGAGCGCTGGATGTGGGGCAGCGCACCCATCTTTTCGGCGCGTTGTCAACGCTCAAATACCTGAGAATGAGCGGGCGGGTCAGCCATGTGGCGGCAGGTATGGCTTCGATGCTCAACATCAAGCCCATTCTCACTATTCAAGATGGCAAGTTGGACATGCTGGAACGGGTGCGAACAAAGAAACGCGCCTGGATGCGGGTCATTGAACTGGCCCAAGAAGCGGCCGGCAGCAAGAAAATTGAACGGCTGTCGGTTGTGCATGTGGATTGCCAAGCAGACGCGCTGCAATTTGAAGCGCAGCTTTGCGCCAGCCTGCCCTGCCCCGAAGAACGGTTCCTGGCTGAATTGACGCCGGGTTTGTCGGTGCATTCTGGAGCCGGATTCGTGGGCGTCGTATTTGTTGCGGCAAAGTAATTAATCATAAGGGTGCGTTCGTTTATAACTTTGGCGTTTGAAAAGTTGTACCCAAGTAATTGGTAACTGGTAATTACTCCATTCCCAATTACCAGCAAACTGCGAAGTTAATTTTGAACGAACCCTAAGGAAAATCGTTTATGGATCGCATTTTAGTTACTGAACGGTTGCGGTTACGGCCGTTAACCCGCGAAGACGCCCCTGCCCTATTCCCTATGTTCAACGATGGGCCAACGATGCGTTTTATGCCCATTTTGCCCCACCAAACGGTGGCCGACACGGGCGCTTATTTGACCAAACAACTCAATATGCCCGGCGCAGTCAATTGGGCCATTTGCCTGCGCGATACGGACGAGCCGATTGGTATGGCAGATTATTTGGGCCAAACGCGGGTTCCCGGATTAGGTTACATCATTCGGCGCGACCAGTGGGGAAAAGGGATTACAGTCGAGGCGTGCCGGGCAGCGCTGGATTATGGCTTTAACGAAATGGGGTTGGATCGGGTGGAATTGTGGATTGAGGAAGGAAATGCGGCCTCGCGCCGTGTGGCGCAAAAGCTGGGGTTCCGCTTTAAAGGACGCATCGCCTCCAAATTCGTCCACAGAAAGCAGTATCATCAAGCTTTTGTATATGGAATGCGGGTGAATGAATGGCGAGGCGAAGCTGTGGCAACGGCCGTTCCCCAATTTTTCCACACCGAGCCTGTGCTGCTGGCTAAGGATTTAGCGGAGGCGGTCGCTTTTTACCGGGATAAGCTGGGCTTTCATGTTGATTTTTTGTACGGCGACCCGCCTACCCATGCCGGCGTTTCGCGCGGGGAATGGACAGGGGCGCTGGCCGCCATCCAATTAACCCAGGCGCCGCCGGATTACGAACTTAAGCCGTCTGCTTACTTACAAATTTTTGTAAACAGTGAGATAGACGCGCTTTTTGAAACGTATCGCGCCAATGGCGTTAAGCTTATTTCGGAACCGACGAATCAGCCCTGGGGATTGCGCGAATTTGCGATACGCGATCTGAATGGGCATCAATTGCGGTTTGCTACGCTGATATAATTTGGATTTGATTTATTCTCCTCGTATAACATGTTCGTAGTAAGGTACGCAGTCGCGCTGTTCAGCGACGGAGTACCGTTGGATGACGCCACTCCGAAGACTACGTGGCTAA
>JANTGY010000325.1 GCA_024762695.1 Anaerolineae bacterium | reverse complement strand
GCGCCCGTATGCACCTCATGCGTTCGATTTCGCAGCGCCGCCAACATTTGCCGCGCTTCTGCCGCGTCAGACGGCTTCCCCAACATACGCTCGTCCAACGCCACTGTCGTATCTGCCGCCACAATAACAACATTCTCATACCCTGGCTTATCGCGCAGCCGTTCGGCCATCGCCGCCGCCTTTAGCCGCGCCGTCCCCACCACATTCAATGCCGGCGATGGAACCGTCACCTGACTCTCATCCACATCCGCGCTAATCGCTTCAAAAGGGTAGCCAAGCGCGCCGAGCAGCGCGCGTCGCCGCGGCGACTGCGACGCCAAAATCAGTTTAATCATTAACTTCGCTCCAACAAGTGACAAAAAAGGCCAACTCCATCAAGAGTTGGCCCTTTTCGCAGCAACCTCACTGTTCACGACACAGTGGGGAAACGGCCGTTATACGGCCGTTCTAATAACAATCGCGTTATTTAATCTCAACAACAGCGCCCGCCGCTTCCAATTTAGCTTTCGCCTCTTCAGCCGCTTCCTTGCCAACACCTTCCATAACCGCGCCCATCTCATCCACAACAGCTTTAGCCTCTTTCAGACCCAAAGCCGTCAAAGCGCGGACTTCCTTAATGACGTTAATCTTCTTCGGACCAATCTCCTTCAAGACAACGTCAAACTCAGTCTGCTCTTCAACCTCTTCCGCCGCAGCGCCAGCGCCCATCGGCATCATACCCATTGCCATCGGAGCCGCAGCGCTAACGCCCCACTTCTCTTCCAACATCTTCGTCAGTTCCGCAGCTTCCATCAAATTCAAGCCGCTCAAATCTTCTACCAATTTCTCTAAATCAGCCATTTTAATAATCCTCCAAAACTTTAGGAATCAATTCAATTTTTACGCCGCTTCAGCAGCGTCTTCACTTTGGGCGTATGCGTCAATCACATTCACCACTTGCCTAATGCCACTCGTAACCACAGTAACGATATTCTGGGCCGGGGTATTGAGTAAACCAAGAAGCTGCGCGCGCAGTTCCGGCAGCGACGGCAAATCCGCCAACGCCTTAACTTGGTCAAACGACAAAACCTCATTATTGAAGATGCCGCCCTTTAACGTCAGAGCCTCATCATCCTTCGCAATTTTAACCAGCGCCTTTGCAAAAGTTGGCACTTCATCTAATGCAAAACCGGCGGCCAATTGACCGTCCATCAAATCAACCGGAACCGGTTGACCCGCTTCTTCCAAAGCATGTTTCAGCAGCGTTTTCTTCGTAACATGGAAACTGCCATTTGCCTCGCGCACTGCGCCTCGCAAAGCTTCCATGCCCTTTACACTCATGCCCGTATACTCAGTCATGAAGATCGCATTACTCTGGTCAATAAGCTCCAGGTACTGGGCGACTAACTCTTCTTTACGCGCTTTTGTAATAGCCAAAGTCTCTTACCTCCTTGTCGTGATCATCTATTAAATCGCATTCTACCGCACTTACGGCAATAGCGATGGTTGCCTAAAAATAAAAATCCTCATACCGGCCGGTATGAGGATTCACATTTTCAAACCTGACATTCAGAATGCCTGGTCAAAATTCCAATCTTGAACCCCCACCTCGGCTGGCGCATTTTAAGTCGGCTCAAACTCGCGCCTGAACCAACACCAACTGTCTTAAGCAGAGAATTAATGAATTGTAAATATCAACAAAAAGTCACAATCGTGACCGACACAATTTTACGACATAGCTTCAGATGTATCAAGGCGAATGCCTGGCCCCATCGTATTGGCCATAACCATACGGCGCACATACGTCCCTTTTGTGGCCGCAGGACGCGCGCGCTTAATTGCATCAATCAAAGTCTGCAAGTTATCCATCAACTGCTCTTCAGTAAAACTTGCCTTACCAATAGGCGCATGCACATTAGAAGTACGGTCTACGCGAAACTCTACACGACCAGCTTTAGCCTCGTCAATTAAACGCGGCAAATCGCTGCCAGGGGCTACCGTGCCGGCGCGCGGATTAGGCATCAAACCGCGCGGGCCAAGAATACGTCCCAGACGGCCGACTTTACCCATCATCGAAGGCACAGCAATGGCGACATCAAATTCCGTCCATCCACCCTGGATTTTCTTTAGAACCTCATCATCGGCAATAATGTCGGCGCCAGCTTCCGTCGCCAGACGCGCATCTTCACCCTCAGCAAAAACCAATACCCGTACCGTTTTACCCAAACCATGCGGCAAATTAACAACATCGCGCACTTGTTGGTCGGCATGACGCGGGTCTACGCCCAATCGGAAATGAACTTCCACCGTCGGATCAAACTTCGTATAAGCGGTTTCCTTAATCAGCTTAACCGCTTCCGCTCGGCTATATAATTTGTCGCGGTCAACTTTTGCCGCCGCTTCGTTGTATTTACGTCCTCGTTTTGGCATTATCTCTCCTTGTGGTGCAAACGGATGGGAAATCCCATCCTCCCACTTTTTCAGAAAATATTACTCAGTAACTGTCAGCCCCATGCTCCGAGCTGTCCCCGCGATAATTTTCATCGCGCCTTCCACATCAACTGCATTCAAATCTTTCATCTTAATCTCGGCAATTTCTTTCAACTGGGCTGGCGTCACCGTCCCCACTTTTTCACGGTTCGGTTCCGAGGAGCCGCTCTTGATATTAGCCGCTTTCTTCAACAAAGCCGCCGCTGGCGGGGTCTTGAGAAGAAACGAGAAACTGCCATCCTGAAAGACTGTTACCTCAACCGGCACAATCTGGCCTACCTGGCTAGAAGTCTTGGCATTGTACTCTTTGCAAAACTGCATCAAGTTAATACCATGCGGGCCAAGCGCCGTGCCAACAGGGGGTGCAGGATTCGCTTTCCCGCCTTGAATTTGAATTTTAACAACTGCTTTTACTTTTTTCGCCATTTTTCTCTCCTGGAGTCCAAACGCTTGTTAGCAAGCTCCTCCTCAATCAAAAATATGAAGGCACATCATGAAAACAAAAAAATGCCTCCTGTCTTCTTTCTTAGACTTTTTCTACATGCAAGAAATCGAGTTCAACCGGGGTTTCACGACCAAAGAAGGAAACCATGACACGCACTTTGGCTTTTTCAGCGTCAATTTCAGATACGGTACCTATAAAATCGGCAAATGGACCAGTACCGATACGCACTTTTTCACCAATTTGGAAGTCAAATTTAACTTTGGGCGCCTCGGCCTCCATCCGGTTCATAATTTTGGCGACTTCGTCGGGGCGCAGCGGTGTGGGTTCGTTACCCATGCCCACAAAGCCGGTAACGCCGGGCGTATTACGCACGACATACCAAGAATCTTCACTCAAAACTAGCTGAACCAAAATGTAGCCAGGAAAAACGCGCTTTTCAACGGTGCGCCGTTTACCATCCTTAATCTCGATTTCCTCTTCTGTAGGAACAACGACATCAAAGATTTTATCCTGCATGTTCATCGTTTCGATACGCTGTTCGATGCTGTGACGCACCTTGTTTTCGTATCCAGAATAACAATGCACAACATACCAAGCACGGCCGTCTTCCGGCACAAGGCTTACTGAATCCTGTACAATCGCCGACTCGTCAACCAGCGCAGTTTCTTCCTCTTCGCCCATATTTTCCAATTCATCATTCATGATCATTCTCGCAAGGCACACGCAATAGAAGCAACGCTTGCCATCATCATCGACCGCTGCCAGCGGCGCCTACAATCCAATAATGCTTCGTAGCAAAAATTGAATGGAATTTGAAAATAGCGTATCAAAAATCCAAAGAAAAGCGGAAAATGTAACTGTCACCGCCAATACAATACCTGTCAGACGCCACGACTCTTCGCGAGACGGCCAAGTTACTTTACGCAACTCTCCTCGTGTCTCGCGAAAATAACGCGAAATAGGATTTTGTTGATTACTTTGTCTCTTGTCCGGCGACGTTTTCTTCACCGATCCTGATCTCTTCCCAGATTCTGTCACTGTAATTTACCTCCCACCTTGTTTTAAGGTGGAATCACTCGATTAAAAACAAGCTTCGGGAGGCTGTTGAGCCTCCCGAAGTATTTGACAGGGGGTGCAGGAATCGAACCCGCAGCCTACGGTTTTGGAGACCGTCGCTCTGCCAATTGAGCTAACCCCCTAAACCCACGCCAAACAACCCCATCTATCGCGTTTCACGATGCGGCGTATGCCGACGACAACGCGAACAATACTTATTCAACTCTAACCGGCTGGGATCATTTCGCCGATTCTTCTCTGAAATATAGTTCCGCTCTTTACACTCAGTGCAGGCCAGCGTAACGTGATTACGAACTGCCTTTTTAGCCATAATAAAACCTTATCAGTTTGCCGCAGATTTTTGAACAATCTGCGGCAAACTCTCAAATTTACTTAATCTACTCCAAAATCTCAGTAATAGCGCCAGCGCCAACAGTCAGGCCGCCTTCACGAATCGCAAAGCTGCTGCCTTTCTCCAACGCCACCGGAGTAATC
>JANTGY010000324.1 GCA_024762695.1 Anaerolineae bacterium | reverse complement strand
CTGGATTAATCTCTGTCCCTTTTGCCTCTAAGTGCCCGAACAATTCAATTTGCCCATCAGCAGGCGTCATCATCAAAGTCGTTCCCGCTTCCATTGTCAGCGTTATACCTGCCGGTATCTCAAGAAAGAAGCCTGAACCATCCCAGGTGTTTATTTCATATCCTTCCAGTCCCGGTTGGTCTGTCAGCGTAACATTGTCAACCAATGTGCCTGTTTCAACTCGAACACGATTCTTGTTATTATTGGAAAATGTTACGTCTGACATCCGCAAGCGGTGTATGGAATCTGCATAGGCGCTCGCCCCATATTCTGAACTGCTGATGATGGCGCTGTTCTCAATGAATACTTCCCCGCCAGTCGCCCCCCCAATATCAAGGTTTAACTCGCTGTAACGGAACTCAGCATGATCAAAATGAGCCGACCCGAAAACGCAAATACTGGTCCATTGGCCTGGGGCGGAATCGCTGGTTGAGGTGAAAGAAACAGGCGATTCAGTTGTGCCCACTGCCTCCAAATGCCCCTGCTCCTCTACCGATATCGGACAGTAACCTGTCCCCGATGCCATAATCGTCGTCCCCGGTTGCAAGGTCATCGTTATACCCGCCGGTACCTGGAGCCAAGTTGGGGATATTTCATATCCGTCTAATCCTGGCTGACCCGAAAGAGTCACATCCCCTGCCAGTTGATCAAAATCGCTCCTGATCCGCACCCGGTCGGTCATGTTATTGCTGACGCTCACGTTGCTCATCTGCAACCGGTGCAAATCATCGGCGAGCGCTGTGATGGGGTATCCCAGATTGTTCGCAATCACGCTGTCAGTTATAACGATTGGCCCGTCTGTTGGAGAACCGCTGATGAAAATACCATCAGAATCATATTGCCCCGCATACCGCACGACGGTGTGTTCCAAACGGCCGTCTCCCCCCAAAAAGTCAATCCCATACCACTCTCCCGCTCCCGTATCGGCCGCCGAGGTAAAAGTGATGGGTTCTGTTGCCGTTCCCACAGCTTCCAAATGCCCTGACACGTACAATCCAGCAAGCTGTGTTCCCATCACGATCACCCCCGGTTCAACTGTAAGCGTTACGGCCGTTGCCACCGTCACCGTATCAGTCAACACATAAGGGCTGCCAGCCAGCGTCCAGGTCGTATCCGCGCTAATCACGCCGCTCACATTGGTCGCCAACGGCTCTGGCCCTCTGGCATGGACGGCCATCTCAGTCAACAAACCGGTCATCACAGCAAACACGGCCGTCAAAATGACAAACAAAGATAAAATTCGATTGCGATTAATTGGCGTCAACATATCCCCTCCTCAACTGACTAAATCGGTTGGTAAAACAGCTAATTTACAACGACTCAACTCCCATTATACACGCCCCAGTCTGGCCTGCAACGCCCGCAAGCCGATAATCGTCTTGGCATCCTCAATCTCCCCCGCCGCCAACATCCCGGCAATTTCATTGATCGGAACCTTCACAATCTCAATCCGCTCGTCAAACTCCAGCTTTTGCGCCGTTTTCTCCAGGTCGAAAGCCAGGAAAATACGCATCCGCTCATTGGTAAAGCCAGCCGCTGAGAAATAAGTGTGGGCCAGTTCCAACCGCCCCGCCCGATAGCCAACCTCTTCTTCCAACTCGGCCCGCGCCCGATAAGCAGGGTCTTCGTCCCCTTCCAAACGCCCAGCGGGGATTTCCAGGATATCAGTGCTAATGGCTATGCGAAATTGACGAATCAAAATAACGGCATCGTCCAACACCGGCACAACAGCCACGCCGCCATGATGTTCGACCATCTCTCTGGAAACCAGAGCGCCGTCGTCCAGCCGCGCTTCGCCAACCGTTACCGAGAATATCTGCCCCTCAAACCGTTTTTGTTTACTGACCCACGTTTCCATCGCTACCCTCATCCTCCTCGCACAACATGTTTGTAGTTAGGTACGCAGTCTGCGGAGTACCGTTTGGCGGAACGCCACTGCAAAAACTACGTGGCTTACTACGAGCAGATAATAACTTCTCCATTGGAAAATAGCCGTTTGTAGTTAGGTACGCAGTCCTCGGAGTACCGTTTCGTTTGGCGGAACGCCACTCCGAGGACTTCGTGGCTTACTACGAGCAAAATAATATCTCCATTGGAAAATAGCCGTTTGTAGTTAGGTACGCAGTCTGCGGAGTACCGTCTCCCAAACGCCACTCCGAGGACTTCGTGGCTTACTACGAACAACGACACCCGATTCTCATTCATGACACTGAGCTTACGCTCATGTCGTCTCTTCGTTGATTTCGGCCAGTTCCAGCCAACGCAGTTCGGCCGTTTCTAAAGCGACTTGAGTTTGTTCCAGTTCGGCAGCCAGGGTTTGTAAACGGCCGTAATCACTCCCCACCCCGTTAATTTCCCCTTCCAACCGAGCCTTAGTCGCTTCCAGTTCCCCGATTTCGGTTTCCAACGCGGCAAACTCCTGCTTTTCCTTCCAGGTCATACGGCGCGGCGCGGCTGGTTTTTGTCGTTTTTTGGCTTTGGGCAATGATGTGGCAGCAGCCGACAGGTCGGGGCGCAGCCGCTGATACGATTCATACGGCGTCGGATAGCGCGTCCCCAGCACGCCGTCCTCAAAACTCATCAAAAAATCCACATTGCGATCCAAAAAATAGCGGTCATGGCTAACAACGACCAGACAACCTTGAAAATGGTCGAGGAACTCTTCCAATACCGTCAACGTCTGCACATCCAAATCATTCGTCGGCTCATCCAAAAAGAGTACATTAGGCTGGTAGATGAGCGTCCGCAGCAGGTAAAGCCGCCGCCGCTCGCCACCGCTGAGGCTGCCAATCCACGTCTGCCGCTCCTTGCCTGTGAAGAGGAACCATTCCAACATTTTGGCCGCCGACACCCGCTCGCCCTCCTTCGTCTTTACCAGCGGCGCAAGCCCTTCGATGAATTCGATGACCCGCTTATCGTCGGGCAGACCGGCGCTGAGCTGGTCATAGTAGCCCAGATGAACCGTTTCGCCCCATTGGACTGTGCCCGAATCAGGCGCCGTTTTACCCGCCAATACATCCAAAAACGTGCTTTTTCCCGTCCCATTCGGCCCAATGATGCCGATACGGTCGCCAGGAGCCAGTTCAAAATCTAGCTCTTGAAATAAGGTCAACGGGCCATACGTTTTGCTTAATCCGGTCGCTTCTAATACCCGTTTACCCAGCCGCCGCCCGGCCAAACTCATCGCCACCCGTTGGTCGCCCCGGTCGTACTGGATGGTTTGCAATTCAGCGATACGCTGTTTACGCGCTTTTTGCTTCGTACTGCGCGCCTGCGCCCCGCGACGCAGCCATTCCAATTCGCGCCGCAAAGTCGATTGGCGTTTGGCTTCGGAAGCGGCAAGCTGCTCTTGGCGTTGGGCCCGTTTTTCCAGGTAACGGCCGTAATTTCCTCCATAACTCACCAATTCCCGCCGATCCAGCTCCACAATCCGGTTCGCCACCCGTTCCAAAAAGTAGCGATCATGCGTCACCATCAACAGCCCGCCAGCGCGGGCCATCAAATATTTTTCCAGCCAGGCTATCGTTTCGGCGTCAATATGATTCGTCGGCTCGTCCAGGATAAGCAAATCGGCCGGGTCAATAAGAGCGCGCGCCAAAGCCAAGCGTTTACGCTGTCCGCCGCTAAGCGTTCCCACTTTGGCTTCAAAGTCGATGATGCCCAGTTTGGTCAGGATGGTCTCGGCTTCCGATTCGGCCGTCCAGCCGCGCGCGCGATCCATCTCGCCAGTCAAATCGGCCAATCGGGATTGGAATGCGGCGTTATGGGGCTGCTGCTGCAACTGCAAGCTGGCCTGTTCGTAATCGCGCAGTAAGCGCATAAGCGGGGCGTCGCTTTGAAACACGGTATCCAGCACCGTCAACGCCTCATCCAACATCGGTTCCTGCGGCGCATAAACGATGCGCACTCCGCCCCAAACCGTGCGTGTCCCGGCGTCCGATGGCTCGACGCCGGCAATGATTTGCAGGAGCGTTGTTTTGCCACTACCGTTGCGACCAATCAGACCAATCCGGTCGCCTTCGTTGATGAGCAAGTTGACCGAGTTCAATAAAACTCGCTCGCTAAATTGTTTGCTAACGTTTTCCAGAGTGACAAGATTCATTGGGGTGATGATACATGCACGTAAGACAGGCAGCAAGCCCAATGAGGCCGAGATTAGGCCAATGCGTTCGCTCCTTCAATGGTCTGGCGCATTTGAATGGTGATGGTAAAGGCCAATCCCAGCGAGAGCAGGTAAACGGCTCCGAAAATGGTCATGAATCCGCTTTGCATGGTGTAGACGAGGATGAGGAAGAGGAGGAAGAGGATGGATTGCACGGCCGTCCACACCTTCAACATCCGCAGTCGCCCCAAATCGGTTCCCTGCCGGCGCGCCAACCCGGCCAACATCCAAAAATAGAGCGCCAAAAACAGCATCTCCATCGGCATCATCAATTGGCTA
>JANTGY010000323.1 GCA_024762695.1 Anaerolineae bacterium | reverse complement strand
ATTGGCGAACGGCCGTTTACCGATATGAGTTCATTAATTCAAGCGCTGGCGAAGGGGATACGGCCGTATCTCCATACGCCCTTCGCCTTTTTCGGCCACAGCATGGGCGCCCTTGTCAGCTTTGAGTTAGCCCGCTACCTGCATCGCACCGCAAACATAACCCCCACACATCTCTTTGTTTCCGGCCATGCGGCGCCACAAGCTACAAAGTACGACGAACCAATGCACCGGCTGTCCGACGTCAAGTTTTTGGAACGATTGCGTGAACTGAATGGCACGCCAAACGATGTGTTACAAAACAAAGAGCTGTGCACACTTCTGTTACCAGTAATGCGGGCCGACTTCACATTGTGCGAAAGTTATCGTTATCAAAACGGCGATATCCTGCGCTGTCCCATCACCGCCATGGGCGGATTAACCGATCCATTTGTCAGCCGTTTAAAACTCCATGCCTGGAACGAGCAAACAAAAGAGCGCTTCGTATTACGCATGTTTCCCGGCGACCACTTTTATCTTAGAAAACAGCAATCGCTATTGCTTCGCGTCCTTGCCCAAGAGCTGTCTTATTAGATTTAGGAGAAGTACATGACCCAAACCAGGGAGGAGAAACCGGAGACGCATATTGTGGTTCTCAATCACGAAGAGCAGTATTCGCTTTGGCAGCAAAGCAGGGGGCCGATCCCGCGCGGGTGGCGGGAAACCGGCGTAAAAGGCACCAAAGAAGCGTGTTTGGCCTATATCCAAAACGTCTGGACAGATATGCGCCCCCTCAGCCTGCGCAAACAATCCAATCAATAAAGCGATTGTCGCCAATTATGTGACAAATTCAAAAGCCAATCGTTTTATTTATTGAGTCAGTTCACAGCACCTTTCCAGGCAAATGACAGGCGTAATTCCCCAGAAATTGCGCCAGTCATTTCAAACACTACGGCATTCACTTAATTTGTTTCTAGAAACATTTACGCTAAGTAGGAGGATTTCAATGTTTGCCAATAACTTACATCGACGGCCGTTAATATCCCAACAACGGCCGTATTTCATCCTTGCAACCCTAATCGCGTTGGGAATTTTCAGCATCATCGCCCTCAACACGCCAACAAACCCATCTTATCTAATTGAAAACAGCCCCATTCAACAAATAGAGCTGCCCCTGGCTTTCGTAGCCAATCAGGGACAAACAAGGCCGGATATTCAATTTCAAGCCCACGATCTGGGCGGTACCCTTTACTTCGCCAAAACCGAAGTCGTTCTGGCATTGCAAAGCGTGGAAAAAGAAACAGCCTCTAGCATTCATCTCCAGTTTGTCGGGGCAGAACCAGACGTCGCCCTACATGAAGGGAACGCGCTTCCGGGCGTGGTCAACTATCTAATCGGCGACCAACCATCGGAATGGTTAACAAACATCCCCACCTACGGCAGCATCATTTACGAATCCCTTTATCCCGGCATCGATCTTCGCTACGACGGCGCCAACGGGCGCTTAAAGGGAACCTACCTGGTTGCGCCGGGCGCCAATCCCAGCCTCATTCAATGGCAACACGCCGGGGCTAACAGCGTAACTGCCGATGCCGCCGGGAATCTAGTCATTACGCTGCCCAACGCTGCCGCAACCATCCAGGAAGCTGCGCCTATTGCCTGGCAGGAAATCGACGGTCAAAAACTAAATGTTCCTGTGAGCTACGCCATTGGCAATAATGGCGCCGTCGGCTTTACGCTGGGGCAGTACAATCCTCAATTACCCCTCATCATCGACCCCACAATCGTTTACAGCGTCACGCTTGGCGGCAGCGATGTTGAAGCGGGGACCGGCATCGCGCTGGACAGCGCCGGCAACAGCTACATCACCGGCTTTACCAGCTCTGACAATTACCCAACAGTGAACCCTTACCAAACGCATGAAACAAGTTTCGATGTTTTCGTTACCAAAATCAATGCGGCTGGCGAGGGGATAGTCTACAGCACTTACATTGGCGGCGATGGGATGGATACCGGCAGCGGCATTACTGTTGATGACAACGGCATTGCTTACGTTGTTGGTGATACTGACTCCACCAACTTCCCCACCCAAAACCCGGTGCAGGCCAGCAATGGCGGTTCTTTGATCGCCGATGACGCTTTTGTGTTGGCGCTTAATGCCGATGGGAACGATCTGGTTTACAGCACCTATTTAGGTGGTTCCAGCTTTGAATCGGCCGAAGCCATTGCCCTGGATGGCAGCGGCAATGTTTATGTAACAGGCATGACTGGCTCCGATGACTTCCCCACACATCTGGCATACGATTCAACTTTGGGCGGCGTTACCGATGCGTTTGTCGCTAAACTCAACAGCAGCGGCTCAGCCTGGGTATACAGCACCTATTTGGGCGGCAGTGGCGAGGATTTGGGCTTTGGTATCACAGTAGATGGCGACACTGCCTACGTTGTGGGTAACACATTATCCACAGACTTTCCCACGGAAAATCCTTACCAGGCCAACAAAGACGGCCCCTCTGATTTGTTTGTCACTAAAATAAACAGCGCCGGAACCGGTCTGGACTACAGCACCTATCTGGGCGGGTCTGCTGGCGACATAGGCTATGGGATTGCTGTGCATAATGGGCAGGCGCATGTCACCGGATACACAAGTTCCAGCGACTATCCCACCCAAACGCCCATTCAACCCTCCTTTGGCGGCGGCGACGAAGACGCTGTCGTTTCGGTATTGTCGGCCACTGGCAATTCTTTGTCGTTTAGCACCTATCTGGGCGGCGACGACAAAGACGAAGGTCGAGCTATTGCCGTTGACAGCGCAGGCGATATTTACCTGACCGGCGAAACATTCTCATCCGACTTCCCCCTGTCCAATCCGTTACAAGCTGCAAATCTGGGACAATCGGATGCTTTTGTAACCAAGATTAGCGGCAGCGCTTTGGAATACAGCACCTACCTCGGCGGCGGCGAATCTGATTTTGCGTATGGTCTTGCGCTGGATAACAATGGTCATGCTTATGTGGTTGGCAATACGGATTCCATTAATTTCCCCGGCAGTTCAATTGGCAATTCGCCATTAGGCCATACGGACCTTTTTGTGGTCAAAATTGAGGATGATGGGGATCAGGTCATTCCACCGCCGGATATCGAACTGGGCGGTTCTTATAAAGAGGTTTCGCCGTTGCAAGCGGGGCCGGATGAGGAGTTGGTTTACACCATTGGGTTGCATAACAGCGGCGCTAATGACGCTCTGGTCACTGTGACAGATGATCTGCCTGGTGAAGTGGCTTATGTACCTAACTCAGTGACGGGCGGCGGCGTTTACGACGCGGGAACGATTACCTGGAGCGATATTACCGTACCGGCTGGCGATGATGTGTTGTTGACTTTTGCGGCGATGCCAACGTCGGTAACGGAAGCGGTGGTTGTGGTGAACACGGCCGTGATCGCCCCCTCTGGCGCAGACCCCCTGGAACGCTCGGCTTCTGTCTTGCTTACGCCCGAAACTGTAGTGGAAGACGTTATTCCACCTATCGTGACTGGCTTGACTATTGACGATCAAGATGTCATCGTCGATCCAGACGTCACGCTCCACCTTACTGCGATTGATAATGTCGGTGTGGAAGAAATGTATCTAAAAGAATGGGCGCTCGAAACTGACCCATTCCCCCACTGGCAAGAAGTTCAATCCAGCGGCTGGGTGCCTTATGAAGCAACATACCCCTGGACATTGGAAGCAACGAGCGGGACTCACTTCATTATTGCTTGGGTGGCCGATGCGGCCGGGAATTGGTCGCTGCCTACACTGAATGCCGGCGACTATGCCAGTTTGCTGCTGCCCGGAGAAACCGTATCTCAACACGGCATGGTTCCCTACATGGTGTATTTCGAGGCGGATGTAACGGTCACGGCAACGTTGACGCCCACTTTGGGCGATGCTGATCTGTACGTGTGGTATCCAGACAGCCATCTTTTGCCGGATCAGAAAAGTGTGAATGGGGGCACGGCCGTTGACAGTGTCAATTTCGTCACCCCCCAGGCCGGACCATATCTGTTCCTGGTATATGGTTATACTGATGCTACATACGATCTCAACATCACTCCTGGCGGCGGTTTGCAGGCCAATGTAACTAACAGTCTCAGCCAGATCGCTATGCCCAGCGAGCAAGCATCGGCCAAGGCAGAACTAACAACCGAGCCTGTTTTAACTCAAAGCGGCCTGGATCCGTTAGGCATTGCCGAGCCACCGCAGATTTTTAACGTTTACTTACCCATTATTGCTGCCAATCAACCATAGAAAATAAATAAAAAAGCGACCTCCGGTTAATAGTTACCGGAGGTCGCACATATTGAATCGCTTCTTAGTAACTTATCAATGAACTCCTTGTACAGTGTACAAGAAAATGATCCACAGATTACACAGATTAACGCAGATTTTTTTGAATCATTTTAATCTGTGTAATCTGTGAAATCTGCGGACGAATCTTTTCTGGTTTATCCAGGTTAGGTAAAC
>JANTGY010000322.1 GCA_024762695.1 Anaerolineae bacterium | reverse complement strand
CGCATGTTGCGGGAATTGGAATTCCCGCAACTTCCTCTCGAGTAGGTATCGGGAATTCCAATTCCCGATACATCAACTGAGATGAAACACACCCTTTGGTAAATCGTTCGGTTGTAAACGATTTACCAAATCGTTCTACGGCATAAAAATCAGGGGAAGGAGGAAGAGGAATGAGCGCTTTACAACTCGACAACGGGAAAAAGAAATCCGCCTCATCCAGTTCATTAACCAGCATCATCGTCCGGTTGGTTCTTTTATTTGCCATTGATACGTTTGCCATCTGGTTTACGCTCAATTTATTAGCCAACGAGGCTTACTTTTTCGCCGCCGCAATTGCTGTTGTGACCATCATCGCCAATGTCACTATCCTGCACCGGGATTTGTATCCCCTGCGCTGGATGCTCATTGGTCTGACTATGATGATCCTGTTTTCAATCTATCCCAATCTTTTTACCGTCTATGTGGCCTTTACCAACTTTGGCGACGGGCATTTATTAGCCAAGGACCAGGCCATCACCCAAATCACCAAAGAGCGCTATTTGCCAGAAGGCGGCAGCGCTTATCAATGGACAGCATTCGAGGGCGCCGACGGCGAATATGCGTTGTGGCTGCTTGACGCGACTGGCGTGGGCTACCTGGCCGTTCCTGGCGAGCCTCTCCTGCAAGCTGCTCCCGGCGAAGCAGGCGTGGGCGAGCTAGACAGCGAAGGCATTCCCAAAACCATCGAGGGCTACAAACGGCTGAACGCCATCACGCTGGCTGCTGGAGCCGGCGATGCCGTAATGGAAATTTTGTTCGGCGCTGGCGATCAGGCGGTACAAATTCGCGGGCCGCAGGAAGCGGCCGAATTGCAACCCTTGTATCGTTACGATGAAGCCCAAGATGTCATCATCAATCAGGAAACCGGGGTGGTTTATACGCCGGTTCAAGGCACGTTTATTGCGCCTGACGGGGATGAACTACGGCCGGGCTTCCAGGCGACGGTTGGTTTTGAGAATTTTTCGCGCTTTTTCACCAGCTCGGCGCTGCAAGGGCCGCTGCTCAGGATTATTATCTGGAACTTTGCCTTCGCCTTTTTGAGCGTGTTCATGACTTTTTCTTTAGGTCTGACCATTGCTCTCATTTACAACGACCCTGATTTCCCCGGCAAGAAGATTATTCAATCCTTCTTGCTCATCCCGTACACGATTCCCAGTCTAATTACGATTTTGATTTGGCGCGGTTTGCTGAATACGCAGGTGGGGATCATTAATCGGACGTTGGAATCGTGGATTGGTTTTGCGCCACCCTGGACGGAAGACCAATGGTGGGCCAAAGCAGCGATTTTGCTGGTTAATTTGTGGCTGGGATACCCTTATTTTATGCTTATTTGCAGCGGTGCGCTGCAAGCCATTCCGGCCGAGATTTATCAGGCGGCGGAAGTGGATGGAGCCAGTGTTTGGCAGCGTTTCCGCAAGATTACGCTGCCGCTGCTGTTGGTGGCGGTAGGGCCGCTGTTGGTGGCCTCGTTTACGTTTAATTTCAACAATTTCAACCTGATTTACCTTTTCATAAATGGCGGCCCGCCTATTGCCGGGGCCGCCACCCGCGCGGGACATACGGATATTCTCATCAGTTATGTGTACAATCTGGCATTTGCTGGCGGGCGTGGCTTTGATTATGGGTTGGCTTCGGCGGTCACGATTGTTATTTTCTTCATTGTGGGCGCTATTACGTTACTCCAATTTCGTTATACCCAGATGTGGGAGGAGGTAAGCGAGAATGTCTAGCCTTAACTTTGTGCAAAATATTCGCCAATCGCAGCGACAGCAAAAGCGGTTGTCGATTGTTATTCGTTGGCTTATTGCGCTGTTGTTGATGTTTTTTGCCGTGTTCCCGATTTTGTGGATTGTGTCGGCGGCGTTTAATCCGGCTGATACGTTGGCGACGCAAACGCTCATCCCGCGCAATGCTGGCTTTGATAACTTTACAGAGTTATTTAACAGTCCAGTTTTTCCGTTTTGGACGTGGTATTGGAATTCGATCAAGATTGCGACAATTTCGACGGTGTTGTCGGTTTCGATTACGACGTTGGCGGCGTATGCTTTTTCCCGATTCCGCTTTCAAGGGCGGGTGACGATGTTGAAGGGGCTGCTGCTCATCCAAGTGTTCCCCGGCTTGTTGGCGATGGTGGCGATCTTTTTGATGATCTCGCAGATTGGGGATTTGATTCCGCGTTTGGGCCTGGATACGCACGCCGGGTTGATTTTGGTGTACATGGGCGGGGCGATGGGGATCAATATCTGGTTGATGAAGGGCTTTTTTGACACCATCCCGCGCGAGATTGATGAGTCGGCGATGGTGGATGGGGCGTCGCATTGGCAGATTTTTACACAGTTGCTGCTGCCGTTGATGCGGCCGATTTTGGTGGTGATTGGTATTTTGTCTTTTATTGGTACGTACGGCGATTTTATTCTGGCGCGGGTGCTGTTGAAGAGTACGGAGCAGTACACGCTGATGGTGGGATTGCAGATTTTTACATCGGGCCAATTCTCGCAGAAGTGGGGTCAGTTTACGGCCGGAGCGTTGTTGGGCGCATTGCCGATTATGCTGATCTATTTGATTTTGCAGGATCAGATTGTGGGGGGTTTGACGCGAGGCTCGGTGAAAGGATAGGTAATTGTTAATTGTTAATTGTCAATGGTTAATTGCCAATTGTTAATGAAGGGGGCGTACGGCCGTGCGCCTCTTTTTTATTCGGATGGGTGTTATGCAAGAGATGGTTTTTGGGTCGTTGGCGACGACGGATAAGCGGGCGGAGTATGCTCAGGCGAAGATGCGCGGGGTGCGGCATGGGTATCAAATGGAGCCGCGCGCGGTGCGGGCGGGCGATGCGCCGGTTTTGACGGTGACGGTGGAATTGGAGCGGGCGATTGAGCGGGTGGAATGTGTGATGATTCCCCCTCCTCAATCCTCTCCCGATGGGGGAGGAGGCCAGGTTTCCCCTCCCATAGAGAGGGGATTAAGGGGAGGATCTCTCCCGTTTACCCTCGTCAAAACAAAATGGGATTTACTCAATTGGGCTTACTATCAGGTCTGGCAGGCAACTTTGCCGCCACAGCCGGATGGGACGCTGGTGCGTTACCAAATCCTGGCTCATCCGGCCGATGGCGGCGAGCCGATTCCTGCTGATGAGGGGGCGACGTTTTCTTATTTGGTGGGGAACCCGGAGCAGCCTGAATGGGCGCAGTCGGCGATTGTGTATCAGGTTTTTCCCGATAGATTTTACCCGGGAAACGGCCGTTCCTGGAACAACACGCGCGATCTCAACGACATCTACGGTGGAACCCTGCGCGGCATTATTCAGAAGCTGGATTACATCGCGGATTTAGGCTTCAACACCATTTGGCTCAACCCCTTTTTCCCCGACGATACCCATCACGGCTACCACGCCAGCGACTACTACGCCGTCAATCCGCGCTTGGGGACGCTAGACGACGTGCGCGAACTGGTTGGCGAGGCGCATAAACGGGGCATCCGGTTACTCCTGGATTTTGTGGCCAACCATTGGGGCCGCGATCACGAAACTTTCCAAGAGGCATTGGCTGATCGGGACAGCGCGTATCACGATTGGTACACCTGGTATGATTGGCCGCACGAGTACGAAACTTTCTTCGGCGTCAAAGATCTGCCGCAAATCAACCTGGAACATCGCCCTGCGCGGGAATACATTCTGGATGCGGCCCGTTATTGGCTGGAAGAGATTGGCTTTGACGGCTTGCGCCTGGATTATGTGCTTGGCCCATCGTTGGATTTTTGGACGGAACTGCGGGCGACGGTGAAAGCGATCCGGCCTGACATTTGGCTGTTTGGCGAGGCGGTGGACGCGCCGACGGCGCAGATGGATTATTGGGGGCGATTTGACGGCGCGCTGGACTTTTTGCTGGCCCAATCGATGCGTTGGACGTTTGGGTTTGGCTCGATGGATGTGGCCGCGTTTGACGCTTTTTTGACGCAACACGAGGCTTATTTTCCAGCGGGGTACGGCCGTCCCAGCTTTATTGACAACCATGACCAAAACCGCTTCCTTTTCATAGCCGGCGGCGACAAGCGTAAGCTCAAATTGGCCGCTCTGTGCCAATTCACGCTGTCCGGCGCGCCCATCGTCTACAACGGCACAGAAGTGGGTGTGCGCCAAGCGCGCGACCGCACCGATCCGGCCAGCGACGGCATGGCCGAAGTGCGCCAACCGATGTTGTGGGGCGACGATCAGGACAAAGAGTTGTTGGCTTATTACAAATGGCTGGTTCATTTTCGCCGCCAGCATCCGGTTTTGGGGAACGGCCGTCGCCAAACCCTCCATGTGGACAATCAAACCGGAACCTACGTCTACGCTCGCCTCAATGAGACAGAAACCATTCTCGTCGCTCTTAATTTGAGCGATGAGACACGCCAATTAAGTGTGCCAATCCCTGGCAAGGATGAGGCCCATCAATTTACGCTGCCGCCCTGGTCGGGCGATGTTTATG
>JANTGY010000321.1 GCA_024762695.1 Anaerolineae bacterium | reverse complement strand
TGTATCGGGAATTGGAATTCCCGATACTTGGCTCAACGTTTCGGGAATTCCAATTCCCGAAACACGCACTTTTCTCAACTCATTTGAAATGCACCCAAGCAAAAAAGGCCGCTCCGATTGGGGAGCGGCTCTTTTTTTTAGGCCATTTTGGATTTGATGGTTTCGATGGGAGGAAACGGCCGTTTCGCCACCACCTTGTACAATTTATACAACCCATCTAAAACCACAATCACAATTATTATCCCCAATCCCCACTTGGTCATCCGGGTCAAAAAATCAATTGTGAAAATCTCGCCGCCGGTACGGATGCGATTGAGGATGTAAATATCCAGTGGAATGATGGCCAATTGCAGCCAGCGGGTCAGGCGCGTCCAGCGTCCTCGTGTTAATACAATCCCTTTCACGCCCAGTTCTAAAATCCAAGACAGCGTTAGCCAGGGGACATGCACGGCAAAGGCGGGCGCGAACAGGCGGAAAAAGTTTGTTTCATCGCCGGAAAAGGTGACGACGCCAAGCCATTCGGGGTAGAAGTTGAAGAGGATGATGAAGGCGACCGTCCACATCATGCCAAAGGCCAATTCAAAACGATTGACGCGGTCGGGGTCTTCGACGGCCGGTAAATCCAATGGATTCCAATCCGATTCGGTTGGCGGTTGTGCCGACAGGTCAGCAATTTGGGCGCGTTCGCGACGCAGAACCACCAGCAGGGGATGTGTGGTCGATAGTTGTGCCGACAGGTTAACAATCTGGGCGCGTTCGATGGCGGCAAAAATCAGGGTAATAATGCCGAAATTGAGCGCGGCGGACTGGAAGTAATTGGTAAACCATGCCCATGCTTCCCAGCCAAACACGGCCGTTTCCCCCCGCAGCAACATAAACACCAACCCGGCCACATGCACCACCGTAATAATCACCAGCACAATCGTCAAAACCAGCTTGTAAATGGGAAAAAGCTGCGGCCCGATTAGATGCTGCTCCGGGCGGTACTGCGCCGCCATCGTTTCCGGCTTACCCATTTCGCGCAAAACATCAGCCGCCATCTTTGAAGTCGGCTCCTTGCCGGCAGCGGCGGCTCGTTCTTCCAGCGCATCATGCACCAGCGAGCTTAGTTCCAACTCAATATCGGCCCGCATCTTGCGCGGCAAATTACGCCCCACTTCATGTACATACCGTTCAATTAATTCGTTGACTTCCATTTTTATCTCCAAATTGGGAGTAGAGATTGGGGGCTGGGGATTTGTCCATCCTCTCAATCTCTAATCTCTCAATCTCTAGTCTCATTCAAAGCTTTATTCATCACCATTACCAGATCGCGCCATTCTTGCGTTAAGTTAGTCAAAATTGTTGCCCCGGCCGGGCTGATTTGATAGTAGCGGCGCGGCCGGGCATCGTCGATGACCTGCCACTCGCTGACCAGCAAACCCTGCGATTCCAGGCGGCGCAGCAAGGGGTACAGCGTGCCTTCGTTGATGTCGATCCCTTGCTTGCTCAATTCTTGCTTGAGCGAATAGCCGTATTGCATCCGTTGTAATTGGTTGAGGACGGCCAAAGCTATGGTTCCGCGGCGCAGTTCTAACAAAAGTTTCTCGTAAAGTTGTTCTTTTTTGTCTGCCATGCGCCGCATTATACTGTATATCATACAGTATTGTCAACATCAAAATACTATCTCTGAAAAATTATGGCGCTTTTCTGTTGATTAAGGCTACAATCCCCTGAAAGGTTCATCGAAAACCTCCTTTGAATGTTCGATAATGAGGCTCGATGTGCTTTGACAGTGCGTCGCATCTTGAGGAAACAAATGACTATTTCCACCTAGTAGACCAGGCGGTGGCGGCAGCATTTCTGGAGGCGGCGCAGCCGGCGGCCATTGAAGCGGCTCTGGAGGAGCTGGAAACGAAACTCAACGCGTTCAACCAGTTTGGGGTGAAAGAGGGTGAGCCGAAAATCCCTTATGCTTACAAACTTCAGTGACGCTAACGTTAAACTGATAGTTCATAAAAGCCCCCCGATGATTGCGGCATAGTTTGTAGTAAGCTACGTAGTCTGCGAAGCAGCGTTAGACAACGGGGCTCCGTGGACTATGTACCTCACTACAAACCTGGTTTTTTGCGCCGCTGCTTAAATTGATAGTTAGATAAACCACAAAAAGTATTTTGATAAAGAATGCGCTAACTCTTTGTGGTCTGCTCAGGGAAAACGGGAGAACCAATGTTTTCTTAATTCAAATGACTTTCCCGGTTTCACCTAATTGGACGGCCGTCCCCGCAAAATTTGGGCGTAGTGAAGGGCGTGGATGGGCTTCCCCTGTCGTTGCAAGCCGCCAGCCATGTGCATGAGGCAACCCATATCGCTGGAGATAACGGTATTTACCTCAACGGCTTCGATGCGGCGGATTTTTTCGTTGAGCATAGCGCCGGAAATGGCGGATTGTTTGGCAGCAAATGCGCCGCCGAAACCGCAGCACCAGGGTTCTCCTGGCATCTCGATCATCTCTAACCCATTGACGTTGGCAAGCAAGGCGCGAGGTTCGGCGGTTAGGCCTAATCCCCGACTCATGTGACAGGCGTCGTGGTAAGTGGCACGGCCGTTCCACTCGGCCCCAAAATCCACTTTGCCCATCACATTCACCAGAAACTCCGATAATTCATAAGTGCGGCTGGCGATAGCTTGTGCCTGTGCCAATCGTTCCGGATCGTCTTTGAACAAGTGGGGATATTCGTTTCGCACCATCATTATGCAAGAGCCGGAGGGGGCGACAATGGCGGGCGCGTCGGCAAACACATCAAGGAAATGGGCGGCAATACCGCGCGCTTCGCCGTGAAAGCCGGCGTTGTAGGGCGGTTGGCCGCAGCACGTTTGCCCACCGGGAATGGTCACAGTCACGCCAGCCTGATCGAGCAGCCAGATCGTATCTTCGCCCAGTTCAGGATAAAAGGCGTCGGCCAAACAAGTGATGAAAAGGGCGACTTCGGAGGGCCTGTTATGGTAATTCATGCGCTGGCGAGGGCGGCTCTGAGTTGGTCAGTGGTGATGGGCGCTTGCAGTTCGGTTTTGCCGATGTGGACGACGGGGATGGTGTAATGGTAGCGGGAAAAGATGGCGGGGTCTTGGGTGATGTCTATTTCGGTGAGGGTGTGGGGATGAACGGCCGTTAACCTCGCCAACATCTCCTTCACCTCTTCACACAAATGACAGCCCGGCTTGGAATACAACGTTACCGCAATCACACCCTAAATTCCCTTCAAAAATGGCTGCACAGAATCGATGAAAATGGTCAACAGCAATACGGTCAGATAAATGTTGGAGGCCATGAACAAGCTGCGCGCGTGCGGGGGCGACGGGTCTTTGATCAGTTTGATGTTGCGCCAGAAAAGATCGAGCGTTGCCAACAGCATGAGGATGAAGTAAATCCAGCCTAAGGCGGGCAAAATAACCAGCAGCAGTCCGGCCAGACCAGTAGGCAGGGTGTGCGACATCACCCACCAGGCGGCTTGATGCGGCGTGGTTTGGGTGGGCAGCATAGGCACATCGGCGCGCGAGTAATCATCGCGGTAAAGCAGGGCCAGGCTCCAAAAATGGAAGGGCGTCCACAGGAATAAAATAAGCGACAAGACGAGCGCGCCGGGATCGGCCCAATTGCCGACGGCCGCGCTGCCGCTAAGAACGGCGGCGCTGCCCGCCGCGCCGCCAATAACAATGTTGAGCAAGGTGCGCGGTTTGAGCCAAATGGTGTAAATGACAACGTAGATGAACGCGCCCAGGAGGAGGAAAAAAGTCAGCGGCGGATTGGAAGGCAAAACAGCCAAAGAGGGAATGAGGATGAGGGCGACGCCGACCCAGGGAACCCAGCCGGGATTAGGAATGTCGCCATTGACGAGCGGCCGTTTTTCGGTGCGCCCCATCGAGCCGTCTGACTTGCGTTCCAGGTATTGGTTGAGCGCCGACGCGCCCGACGCCGCACTGCCGCCTGCCAGAACAATCAAGAGCATTTTATCCAAACCCGGCCAACCGCCTGCGGCCAGAAAAGCGCCGCCCGCCGATGCCATGACCAACAGAAACACAATACGCATCTTGAATAAGACAATGATGATGTCTAATGTTTCACGCCATTTGGGCGTAATTGGGGCTGTTTCAGTTTCGTTACTTTGTCCCTGTTTACTCATATCCGTTATGGTCATATTCCCTCCGGGGAAATCGCATTCCTCTTTAGGCAGATTGTAACAAGCCCTGAGATGGTTAGCAATTAGCGTGCGCCTCTTTAACGTTAAAATTATAATCAGGCGAAAGCTTTGACAAATATTTTTCACTTAGCGACAGTAATAATCATCAGGTAAACCATAAAAAGTATTTTGATAAAAAATGCGCTAATTCTTTGTGGTTTACTCAGGGAAAACGGGAGAACCATTGTTTTCCTCATGGGTGTGTTTCATCTCAGTTGATGTATCGGGAATTGGAATTCCGTTAGTGTCACGAAGTTTTCGCCACTAATGAATCGCATGTTGCGGGAATTGGA
>JANTGY010000320.1 GCA_024762695.1 Anaerolineae bacterium | reverse complement strand
GAGGTTGTGGAGGTGACGGCCGTTAATGGCGCCTACGACATCACGCTGGAAGGGGCGCGCTGCGATGGGGAATGTCTCATCGGCGGGCCGCCATTGTTTCTGGTAGAAGAAGGGGTGTCGGCAGAGCAGGTTCCGACGGCCCCGCCGCCACCGCCGCCGACGGTAACGGCCGCGCCACCCACAGCGACCATCACAGCAACGGCAACCGTTCCGCCAACGGCGACTTTGACGCCAACCGAGACTATTCCCCCGACAGAGACTATTCCCGCAACGGCGACGGATGCGCCCACAGTAACGTCGTCGCCTGCCCCAACCGAGACGCCGCTGCCGACTAATACGCCATCGTCAACTGCCACGCCTTCTGTGATGGCGACGGAAATGGCTGTTTTGGCTGTGGAAACGGCCGTGTCTCCGCCTCAGTCTTCAGTCAACCAACCAATTCCAGCGGGGCGTTCTTCCTGGTGGTTTATGGGCGCAGGGGTGGGGCTGGCTGTATTCTTGATCGTGTACGGACGCAGGAAGCGTGGATAGTCTGCTAAATGCTTTTTTGGTAAAGAATTTGACATAAGATAATTGTGTGACGGTCAAGATATGCCCAACCGAATTAGAGCGGTTCCGAAGCAATCCCCTTTTACGCTTCTTACATTTCTGGCGGCGGCGTTTTGCATTTATAGGGTCTCACCAGGCCCGTTTTCACCTAGGCCAGGCGACGGTATGGTTAGAAAATGGCAAAGTAACGGCATGGATTGATACTGCCAGTATCCATCCATGCCTTAAACTTGTGCGGGAGTTGAACGGCATCGACCGACCTAAACTTAAAGACACAACTTTTCTCGAAGTATGGCTTTCTGGATTTTGCCCAGGGCGTTACGGGGAAATTCAGTCACGAAATGGACGCGGCGGGGAACTTTGTAGTTGACGAGATGGGTTTTGCAATGGGCGATGATGTCGTCGGCGACCACATCAAAACCAGCGCGGGGGATGATGACGGCCGTTACCCGCTCTCCCCACTCCTCATCCAAACAGCCAATCACCGCGCTGGCCTGCACCGCCGGATGGTCGGCCAACACCAGCTCCACCTCCGGCGGATAAATGTTGTAGCCGCCGCTGATGATTAAATCTTTGGAACGCCCTTTGAGCGTGAAATAGCCGTCCGGTTCGCGCAGCCCCAAATCGCCAGTGCGGAGCCAGCCATCTGCTGTGAAGGCAGCGGCCGTTTTTTCTGGCTGCCTCCAATAACCCTTGCACACATTGTCGCCGCGTACTTGCACCGCGCCCACTTCGTTGTCGGGCAGCGGTTCTTCCGTTTCGGGATGCACGATGCGCACTTCCACGCCGGGCAGCGGCAGCCCCACCGAGCCAACGCGCCGCTCGCCGTGCAGCGGGTTGGAGATGAGCATACTCGTTTCCGACATGCCGTAGCGCTCCAGCAGCGTGTGACCGAAGGTGTCCTGATACGCTTGGAATAAGTCGTCGGGCAATCGGTCAGAGCCGGAGGTGAGCAGGCGCATGTGGCTCAAATCGTAACTGGCGGCGTTAGGTGTGTTGACCAGCCGCCTATGAATCGTGGGCACAGCCATGAAGACGGTGCAGCGGCGGTCTTGCAGGGTTTGCAGGGTTTTTTCGGGAGTGAATTTGGGGAGGAGAACGGCCGTTGCTCCCGCATTCAACGCCCCATGTAAGGCCACAATCAACCCATGCACATGAAAAATCGGCAAAACATGCAGCAAAACATCATCCTCCCGCCAGCCCCACGCTTCATGCAAGGAATTGAGATTGGCCGTCAGATTACCGTGCGTCAGTTCCGCGCCTTTAGGACGGCCTGTTGTGCCGCTGGTGTAGATCATCAAACAAGTGGCATTCAAATCTTGGGGGATGGGGAGGTTGGCTGGGGGAAAAGGGGTGATTAGAGATTGGAGACTTGTGCTGAGCGAAGCCGAAGTACTGGAGACTGAGGTTGTGTTCAGGAAAATGGTCTCCTTCAATGCGGGGAGGTCTGCCAGCATAGGAGTCAAATCTTCTTTTCCGTCCGCGTCAGCAAAAAACAACTTGGCTTCAGCGTCTTGCAAAAAGTAGCTGAGTTCATGCGCCGGGTAGCCGGAGTTGAGCGGCAAGCTGATCGCTTCCAGGCGCATAATCGCCAAATGCAGGTAGATGAAGGGCAAGCATTTGGGCAGCTGCAGGGCAATGCGATCTCCTTTTTCGACGCCTTTGGCTTGCAAGTAGGCCATTGTTTTTAGGGTGTTTTGTTCGAGTTCACGGTAGGTAACGGCCACTTCGACGACGGACGCTGCGTCCGCTCTCAGTGCAGGCGTTCCCCCCCCATCCTCCCCCACAAACTCAATCGCCGTCTTGTCAGCATACCGTTCGCAGTTGTTTATCAATCGATTTAGAAATGTCATATTGATGCGTGTAATTGGTAATTAGTAATTCCGTAATTACCAATTACCCAATTACCCAATTACCCAATTACCAAATTACCAATTACCCAATTACCCAATTACCATTCACCAACTCCCATACCCGGCTCGGACTCAGCGGAATTTCCAAAATCTCAATCCCCGTCTCCGCCAACGCATCCTCAATCGCCTGGGCAAACAGCGGCCCAACGGGGATGGCGCCCGCTTCGCCCGCGCCTTTGATGCCCAGCGGATTCAGCGGCGAGGGCGTAGTGATATGACCAACTTCCATGTGGGGCGATTCCATTGAAGTTGGCAGCAAATAATCCATAAACGAGCCGCTGAGAAGCTGGCCTTCATCGCTGTAGCTCAATTTTTCATAGAAGGCGTTGCCGATGCCCTGCACCGTGCCGCCATGAATCTGACCGTCCAAAATCAGCGGGTTAATCACCTCGCCGCAGTCGTGGACGATAACATAGCGCAAAATGTCCAGTTCCATCGTTTCGGGATCGATTTCGATAATCATGGCATGGACGCCGCTGGCCGTTGCGCCGTATTCTGGGCCGAAGTAGTTGCTGGATTCCAGGCCCGGTTCTGCGCCCGGTTTGACTGCGCCGCGCATGGGGTTGGCCTGCTGCGCCAGTTGGCCCAGCGGGATGGCGCTGTCGGGCGTGTCTTTGATTTGGACATGCCCATCCACCAGTTCCAGATGTTCCTCGGCGATGTTGTCTAATTCGGCGCTGGCGAGTTTGAGAATTTTGTGACGCACATCCTGGGCGGCAGCGTTGATAGCGTTGCCGGCCACCACCGCGCCCCGGCTGGCAAATGTGCCGGCGCCCCAATGGAATTGGTCGGTATCGCCGGTCACCAGGTCAACCTCGGTTACTTTCACACCCAACTGGTCGGCGACGATTTGGGCGAAGCTGGTGAAGTGGCCTTGCCCTTGTGTGCCGATGCCGGTGGCGACGCTGACACGGCCGTTACTCTGCACCTGCACCCGCGCCCCTTCATACGGCCCAATCCCCGTCCCTTCGACGTAGCAAACAAGACCCAAACCAAGATGGCGCCCTTCCTGCCGCGCTTCCGGCTGCGTTTTGCTAAAAAATTCCTCATAACCGATGCGTGCCATCGCTTTGTCCAACGCCGGTTCGTAATTGCCGCTGTCATAGGTAAGTGGCGCAAAATCCTGAAAAATAATTTCGTTGTTGTAGGGGAATTTGTCCGGCGGGATGAAGTTGCGGCGGCGGATTTCGGTCCGATCTATCCCCATTTCTTTAGCGGCAATATCCAGCAGCCGCTCCATCACAAAGACGCCGTGCTGCCGCCCCGCGCCGCGGTACGGGGTGACGATGGTTTTGTTGGTGAAAACGGCCGTAAATTCACTAAAATAAGCCGGAATATCGTAGCAGCCCAGCAGCGTACACTGGCTGTTGAGGGGGACGGTGAGGCCGTAAGGGGCGTAGGCCCCGGCGTCGTGGAGGAATTTGTCGCGTATGGCCAGGATACGGCCGTTCTCATCCAACGCCATCTCCGCCCAATGAATCTGGTCCCGTTCCTGCGTCGTAGCCACAAAATTCTCGCTGCGGTCTTCGATCCATTTAATCGGCCGTTTCAGCTGCATCGCCGCCCAGGTGACGATGACCTCCTCCGGGTAAAACATCATGATTTTAGGGCCAAAACCGCCGCCGATGAACGGCGCAATCACCCGCACCTGATTTTCGGACAAGCCCAGATAGCCAGCCATGATGTTACGGACAAAAACCGGCGCCTGCGTCGTGTCCCAGATGGTCAGCCGCGCCGCACGATGATCCCAATCGGCTACCACGCCCCGGTTTTCCATCGCCGCCGCCGCGCCGTGATCGTAGTAAAAGCGGCGTTTGACCACATGCGCCGCCTGTCGGGCAATGGCATCGAATCGCGCCCCGTCCCCTTTGATTTGTACGACATGGGCGTTGACATTCGCGCCCACATCAGGAATGTAGGCCAAATCGTCATGCACTTGAGGCGCGTCTTCACGAATGGCTTCCTCCAAATCGACCACGACCGGCAGCGGTTCATAATCGACCCAAATCAAATCCACCGCATCCTCAGCAATGTAGCGGCTCTCGGCCACGACGGCTA
>JANTGY010000319.1 GCA_024762695.1 Anaerolineae bacterium | reverse complement strand
CGCAATGGGCCGGCCACCCGGCCGAACAAGGGTGCGTCGTAACGCATCAACCCTTCCATCATCCCTACCTGACTGCCGCACAAGGCGACGATGGCCTGTGTCTGCTTAAAGTGGTGGTCCCAGGCATTTTGCAGGATGGATGGCAGCGCCGGATCCGTTTCTACGGCGTAGGGAAACTCGTCAAGAATGACAATGAAGGGTTGGTTAGTTGCCAGCCGCGCCAGTTGCTCAAACGCTTCCGACCACTCACTATAGCTAAAGTTGCCGGGCATCACGTCATCGGGATACAGTCGCTGCCAGATGAGTTGGGAGAATTGGCGCAATAAAAGCGTCGATGGCGCCCGGCTGGCAACCCAGTACAGGTAAGGCAGACCGCTCTGAGCCGCCCATTCTAAAAGCAAAGTCGTTTTACCCAGGCGTCGCCGGCCGCTGACGGCCAGTAGATACGCCCTACCCTCTTCCAGGAGGAAGTTGAGTTCTTCCAGTTCTCGTTCGCGGTCAATGAGCATAATAATTTTCCTTTTTAATCACCCTAAACAACTTTAGGATAATTGTAATTAGGGTAAGCAGCTCTGTCAACAGAAAATTTCATCTGGGCTGAGCTGGTACTGATTATTTAGTTTGGTCGTAGCCGCTTTCATAAAACCGGCCCTGACCGAGACACCTCCCTTCTTGTAGCTGGCATGTTTTGCAAAAAATCACTATCTTAATCGAAATTAAGTTGTTTCAAATCAAGTTGTTTTGTGACCGGTGGTTACCTATTCGCGTACCGCCTTGATATACATCTCTCTGTTGAAAGCAGAACTAATGTGCTATAATTCAGCAAGCCCCAGCGCCAAAAGGATTTTTCAAGAATGGCCGAATTGACTCGACAGGATATTATCAAACTCGTGGCTGTTGGCCGCCGTCCCCTCTGCTTGCGGGGCGTAGACCTCTCTGGATTAGACCTATCTTACCTGGATTTGTCCAAGGCTGATTTATCGCACGCCAATTTGAGGAAAGCTAATCTGGCCCATGCCTGGTTACATCAGGTTGGCTTGTTCAAGGCAAATCTGACTGAAGCCAATTTGACGGCCGTTACTTTGCGGCGCGCTGAGTTGGCGGGAGCCAATCTGACAAATGCAAACCTTAGTCAGGCCGATTTGAATCAGGCGATGCTATGCGGCGCGACGCTTTCAGGCGCTAATTTGACCAAGAGCGTCTGTGACGACGCTAATTTTGACGGCGCGCAAACCAATGCCGCAACTATCTGGCCTGATACCTTTGACTGGCGTCAATTTGAACTCGCTGTCGAATCTGACTGATTCCGATGAATCTTTCAGGTTCCGATGAATCTTTCAGGTTCCGATGAATCTTTCAGGTTCATTTGGTGAAGCATGACTGAAACAACATTTACCCTTCCTTTTGCGGGACGTTACCAGGAGCAGCGCTTATTAGCCGAGTTTTATGAGGACGGCTGGCATCGCGGAGCTGGCTTTTTGATTTTGTACGGCCGTAAAGGCGTGGGCAAAACACGCTTGTTACAACAATTATTACAAGAACAGTCCATCGCCGACTACTTCTACTGGCAAGCGCCATTGGGCGACGCAGCGACACAGTTGCGTGATTTTTCGCAGGCATTGCTGCGATATGACCCAAAACGGGGCGCTCCTTCCGCTCCAGACTTTTCCTTTTACAATTGGCGCGAGGCTCTGGATTATATGGCACAAATTGTTGAACGGAGCGATGAGATAAAGCTGTTCATTCTGGAAGGATTCACGGATTTATGTCATCAATCAATGGGTTTGAGCAGCTATTTCCAGCACGCCTGGGATCATCTTCTACAAAGGACACCTAATTTGCGGCTGATCATTGTTGGTTCGCATGTTGGCACGATGATTCGGGAGGTGTTCGCCTATTCGGCCCCACTCTATTGCCGCGCCAATGCCAACCTGTACCTTCATCCCTTGCGTTATACGGATTTGCTAGATCTGTTTCCTGATCGCACGCCAGAGGAGCGGTTGGCGATTTTCGCCATCACCGGCGGGATACCGGCCTATCTGACCTATTTTGCCCACACGCCGGATATGGGCGCTGCCGTCGCCCGCCTATGTTTTGCGCCGGACAGCCCTTACTTATCAGATATGGCAACAATATTTGACGAGCGGTTGGAGGAACCAGAATTAGACCGGGCAATTTTAACGGCCGTAGCCAACGGTAGCGGCGACCCAGACAGCTTAAGCCAACAAGTGGGCGTTCCCTTTGCTGATTTGGAACGGCGCCTGTTTTTCTTGGGTTTGATGAAGTTGATAGAAGAGCGCCATTCGGTTCATGACGAAGGCCCCAGACGGCGCATTCGTTACGCGCTCTCTGAACCGGCTTTTTCCTTCTATTGCCAACACCTGGAACCGGCCTTGCGTGAGCAAGCGTCGCCGACAGAAACGGCCGTATCCGCCTATGCCAGTTTACACGCATCGTTGGGCGGAGAGCCGTTCCTTGCCTTATGCCAGGAATGGATTTGGGCGGCGGCAAGAACGAAACAACTGGGCATGTTGCCCAATCGGGTTGGCGCGTATTGGGACGACTTGGCGCCAGCGCCCGAATTCCCCATCGCCGTCGCCGATTCCTGGGAGAAAGAGACGCTGGTAGGTAAAGCGTTTTGGGAGGACGGCCGTTTGACGACGGCAGTCCTCGAAGAAATCGTCCATAACAGTCAACAACTTTCACAGGTGCAAACGGGTGGCTGGGCGGTGAAACAAATCATTTTCAGCCGACAGCCGTTTACGGAAGACGTTCAAACGTGGGCGGCGACGCGCGGCGTGCGTTTGGTAACCTTGGCCGAAATGGAGCCGATGTTCCTGAAAGCACGTCGTCAACGGCGTTGGGAATTGGATAATCCCCAACCGATAGAAATTGAGTTTTAAGTTTGACATGGAGGAAAATAGAATGAGCAAAAAAACGGAAGCGTCCGTAACAATAGGCATTTCAGAAGATACATTGCATGACATTGTGAAATCATTAGGCAATGCGCTGAAACCCCAGGTTTTCTACAACCCAGACCCGAACAAGATGTTGGAAGATGCGCTCAGAACAAGTCAGAATCATGTTCAAGCGGCGTTGAAACAACTGACAGAGGTTCTGCCGCCTACACACTGGATGATGCAAGACATTGCCGATGTGATGTTGTCTGGAGAAGAAGTTTGGAATCGTTATCCATTCTAAGCCTGGTTTTGATTTGAAGAAGTTGAAGGAATGCCGCTTAAACTTGTGTTTAGACACATGTTTGTCTATAATCTTCTTAAGATGTCTACGTATAAAGTGCTAAACGAAGAAGACACGCCCCTCATTCACCCGGCCGAGACCTGGTTGCAAGATGCAAAACATCCGTCGCCGCCACGCCAATTATTGCAATTACGTTTAGCCGCGATGGCTGGACACATGCGCCTGGACCCCATCGCCGCCCGCCGTGCCGCTCTGATAGATTTGTTGGCCGACGGCCGTCCCCACCCCCGCGATGAAATTTGGCAGACTGTCGCCGCGCAACTAGGCTACGATTGCTGGGGAAAGTTGCCCCAGGAAAGCCTGGCGCGAGACATCAAAGCGCTGCGACGAGGGCAAATGCACATCGCTTATTCCCGTCGTCCAGGAGCCGTCGGTTACTATCTGGCGTATCCGCCAATAACACGCCCTGCAACACAGCTATACGAAGAAATCAATTGGCAGCGAGTCCAGAATCTACGTCGCCTCACTACAGAAGAGAAAAACCGACAGGCTTTTGCCGCGGCGGATTTTGCGCTACGGCAAAAACGCTTGCTTTTGGCCGAGAAAAACCCCGATTGGACGAAAGCGGAAATTGACAAGGAAGCGCGGCGGCAATTGTTTGGAAACATCCCTGAATTGGACTAATCCAAAAGAGAGGCACGGTATGACGACAACGGGATATGATCAAGCCCAGGCTTTTGGCGGCGTCATTGACGTTTTGGAAGCCATTGGCGCCCGGTACGCCATCTGGGGCGGCCTGGCGGTCGTCGCTTACGGCGAACCTCGTTTCACACAGGATATGGATATCTTGCTCAGTCCAGAACGATTCAATGTAACGATGTTCGTCCACCGCTTGCAAGAAACCCATTATCACGTAGACGAAATCGCAGTGCGGAATGCTCTGAACGGCCTGTCGGGCAGTTTTTTCAACGTCATTCACTTGCATTACCATATCAAAACTGACTTCTATGTGCCGCAAGAACCGGAACTACAGGCGATGATTTCCGAACGGGTTTACCTCCCCTTTGATGAGATGCGCCGGGCGGCTTACGTGACCCCAACCTCTGTTGTCATCGCCAAGTTAAAAGCGTATGAAAATAGCCAGTCTACGCGCCATTTAGACGATATCGCTTCCATCATTCGCATTCAGGGAAAAGAATTAGACCAGAGTAAACTGGACATCGCCGCCGCTCGTTTGGGATTGTTGGGGGTATGGCGGGCGCTTTGGCAGGAGAATTTAGCCCCGTGAGGTAAAAATCACCCAGATTTTATCCTGTATTTAGCGACGTTAAAGGCTATTGGCCGTGCCTTCTGTGGAGTT
>JANTGY010000318.1 GCA_024762695.1 Anaerolineae bacterium | reverse complement strand
TCGACCCAACGGTTTTTCATGCCGATCAGTACAATAACCCGGCCAATTGGATGGCCCACTACCTGACCACTGCCAACGAAATTTGGCAGCAAACCAATGGAACCATCACCCATTTTATCGCCGCGATGGGAACGAGCGGCACGTTTATGGGCAATACGCGCCGCCTGCGCGAGCTGAATCCGGCGATTCGGTTTGTTTCCATTCAGCCAGACAGCCCGTTTAACGGGTTGGAAGGACTAAAGCATATGGCGACGGCGATTGTGCCCGCCATTTATGATGAGACGCTGGCTGACGATAATGTGACGGTCAGTACGGAAACGGCACATGCGATGGCCCGGCAGTTGGCTCGGATGGAAGGGTTGTTTGTGGGCGTTTCGGCGGCAGCAGCGGTGGCGACGGCCGTGCGCTATGCCCAGGAACAAGAATTACGCGATGCGGTGATGGTGACGGTGCTGCCGGATAATGGGTTTAAGTATTTGAGCGAGTCGTTTTGGGGGGAGACGTGAAACGTAAAACGTAAAACGTGATGCGCGTTTTTTCACGTTTAACACATTACGGTTCATGGTTGAATGGCATATGTTAATCATTCCGCGATCTATTCAAGAACAAATCCAGGCGCATGGCGCGGCTTCGTATCCGTATGAAGGGTGCGGGCTGCTGCTGGGACGGGTGGAAAACGGCCGTAACATCGTCGCCGCCATTCATCCCACCCAAAATGTGTGGCCGGTGGAAGAAGAAAAGCGGGAGCGTTTTCGCATAGACGAACAGGAATGGATTCAGGTGGAGATGGAAGCGATGCGGCAAGGGCTGGATGTGGTGGGCGTGTTTCACAGCCACCCCGACTGCCCGCCAGAAGCCTCGCCCCGCGATTTGAACTGGGCGGCTTTTGTGGGTTATTCCTATCTTATCACCGAAATTCGTGCAGGCGTGGCCAAAGACGGCCGTTCTTGGCAGTTACTTCCCGACCGCTCTGGATTTGTGGAAGAAGAAATAGGGATTGGGGGCTAGGGGCTGGGGACTAGTCCCTAATCCCCATCCCCTAGCCCCCAAAGGAGTTTTTATGGCAACAATTCGTATTCCAACCCCATTACGGCCGTACACCGGCAATCAAAACAGCGTCATCGTGTCCGGCGACTCAGTCAGCGCCGCGTTGGCCGATTTGACCGGCCAATATCCCGATTTGCGACAACATTTGTTTGATGGCGACAAGGTACGCAGCTTCGTCAACATCTTTTTGAATGAAGAAGATGTTCGTTACCTGGATGGGGCGGCAACGGCCGTTGCCGAAAATGACACATTGATGATCATTCCATCTATCGCCGGTGGGAAATTGGTCTTATCATTGGATTGTTTGGTACTCTTGTAGTTCGACTATTCGACTTCAAACCTGCGCGACGACTTGATTAAAAACGGAGAAACCATGACCGTAAAACGACTCATTCATCCCGACGCCCTGGCTGACATAAGCCTATCCCACGAAGAAGTGCAGCGTTACAGCCGCCACCTCATCATGCCCGAAGTGGGAATGACCGGGCAGAAAAAGCTCAAAGCGTCCAGCGTTTTGCTCATCGGGGCCGGGGGATTGGGGTCGCCGTTAGCCATGTATTTGGCGGCGGCGGGCATTGGCCGCATTGGTTTAGTGGATTACGATGTAGTGGACTACACCAATTTGCAGCGACAAATCATTCACGGCACCAAGGATGTCGGTCGTCTCAAATTGCAAAGCGCCAAAGAGACGATGCTGGACATCAATCCCCATGTTCAGGTAGACACCTACGAAGTTCCGCTAACCTCGGCCAATGCGCTGGAGATATTGGCGCCGTATGATGTCATCATTGACGGCACGGATAATTTCCCCACCCGCTACCTGACCAACGATGCCTGCGTGTTGCTGGGCAAGCCCAATGTTTATGGCAGCATTTTCCGTTTTGAAGGGCAGTTATCCATCTTTCACGCCGCCGAGGGGCCGTGCTACCGCTGCTTGTTCCCCGAACCGCCGCCGCCGGGATTGGTTCCCAGCTGCGCTGAAGGCGGCGTGCTGGGCATTTTGCCGGGCACCGTGGGCGCGATGCAGGCGACGGAAGCGATCAAATATATCTTGGGGATTGGGGAAAGTATGGTGGGGCGTCTTCTATTATATGATGCGCTGAATATGGAATTTACGGAAGTGCGCTTGCAAAAGAACCCCAACTGCCCCGTTTGCAGCGACAATCCGACGCTGACTGAGCTGATTGATTATGAACAATTCTGCGGCGTTCCGGCCCACGACCACAGCCTGTACCTGACGGCCGAAGAGGGGGAGGCCGTGCCCCAAATTGCGCCATTGGAACTGAAACGGCGGTTGGATGCGGGCGAGGAGTTGTTTATCCTGGATGTGCGCGAACCGCATGAGTGGGAGATTTCTAACCTCAACCATCTGGGAGCCAAGCTGATTCCCATGGGAGATGTAGTGGCGCGGATGAATGAGTTGGACACGGCCGTTACCCTCATCGTCCAATGTCGCACCGGCGCGCGCAGCGCCGACATCATCCGCGAATTACAAAAACACGGCTTCAAGAAAGCGCTCAACCTGGATGGCGGTATCAACCGCTGGGCCAGCGAAGTTGATCCATCACTACCAATTTATTAGTTGGCATCATCGGCTATCGAAATTTAAGAATCCTCCCAGAGGTTCAAGGGCGGCCTCCGGGATGGTTTTTGTCTTGTCTTTGCCCTGTGGGAGCGCTAAACTAGCTTCATGTCCCAAGCCCTTTATCGCAAATGGCGTCCGGCCCGTTTTGACGACGTGGTCGGCCAAGAGCACATTACACGCACGCTGCAAAACAGCGTTGCGTCGGATCGCGTTGGCCATGCCTACCTGTTTTGCGGGCCGCGCGGCACAGGCAAAACAACGACGGCGCGGCTGCTGGCCAAGGCGCTGAATTGTTTGCATGAGGAGGCGGCGGAACGGCCGTGCAATGAATGCCGTGTTTGTCAAGCGGTGAATGACGGCCGTTTCCTCGACCTGATCGAGATTGACGCCGCTTCCAACACGGGCGTGGACGACATCCGCGATTTGCGCGATAAAATCAACTTCTCGCCCAGCGAAGGCCGCTATAAAGTGTACATTATTGACGAGGTGCACATGCTTTCGACGGCGGCCTTCAACGCCTTGCTGAAAACGTTGGAAGAGCCGCCCCCGCACGCCAAGTTTGTCCTGGCGACCACCGAAGAACACAAAGTGCCGATGACGATTAAATCGCGCTGTCAGCAGTTCAACTTCCGTTTGCTGACAACGGCCGAAATTAAACAACGTCTGAATTGGCTGGCTGAAAAAGAGGGGCTGACAGTGGAGCCGGACGCGCTGGCGCTGATTGCCGACCAGGGCGCAGGCAGTATCCGCGACGCGGAGAGTTTGCTCGACCAATTGGTAACGGCTCCCGGCGATACGATTACGTTGGAACGGACGCAGATGGTGCTGGGGACGGCGACGAATACGGCCGTCTCGCAGCTGGTTGACGCCTGGTTGGACAGCGACGGCGCGGCAGGACTGGCGCTCATCCATGAGTCGTTGGCTTCCGGCGCCGACGCCCGCCAATTCAGCCGTCAGATGGTGGCTTACCTGCGCCAACTTTTGCTTTTGCAGGCGGCGGGCAAGGAGTTGGTTTTCGATGGCCCGGCCGAGCAGCGAGATACCATGCTCGCTCAGGCGCAGCGCGCCCCGCGTCACGGTTTGATTGACGCGGTTAAGCGGTTTAGCGCAGCGGCGCTGACGCAGGCGGCAAGCTGGCAGCCGCAGCTTCCGTTGGAATTGGCCTTTATTGAGATGCTGCCGGAAACGCCTGTTCCCATCGTCACGCGGACGGCGACCCCGCTAAAGCAAGAAGTGAAAAAGCACGCGCCGCCCTCGAAGCCGCCCCCACCGCCTGAACCTGAACCGGAAGTGGAAACGGGCACGGCCGTGCAAACGAAAACAGAAAGCCCCCCACCGCCGCCTGAACCCGTATCTGAACCGCTCACTCAACCCCCGTCATCCATCCCTCAGTCCTCAGTCCTAACTTTGGAGCAGGCGACCGCCCATTGGCGCGATATGGTGGCCGAGGCGGGGACACAGCAAAAAAACTTGCCGGCGCTGTTGAGTATGGGCAAACCATTGGCGATTGAAGGCCACGCCCTCATTTTGGGGTTCGATTTCCCCATTTTTAAGAAGAAATTTGACGACACAGCGGGTGCGGCGCAGCTTATTGGGGATATTTACGGCCGTTTGCTTAACACAACCTGTACAATTCGCGCCGTCATCACCAGCGAATACACCGTCCCCGTCCCCGACGAGGAATTCCGCGCCCTGGCTGACGAGTTAGGCGGCGTGGTGCGCGAAGAGACTGATGGCTAAGGCCATTCCCAAAAATAGCGATCCATTTGTCATTCCCGCGAAGGCGGTAATCTATGCTTTTCGGGGAATGGATTCCTGCCTTCGCAGGAATGACAGCTTGAATTTAGGATAATTAAAATTCATAATTGGTGTGTTTCATCTCAGTTGATGTATCGGGAATTGGAATTCCCGATACTTGGCTCAACGTTTCGGGAATTCCAATTCCCGAAACACGCACTTTTCTC
>JANTGY010000317.1 GCA_024762695.1 Anaerolineae bacterium | reverse complement strand
TTTATAAAATTGGTCCTTTGAGAAATTGTGTGGTCAGAGCGTATGTATCGGGAATTCCAATTCCCGATACATGCCTGAAATATGGTTCGGGAATTGGAATTCCCGAACTCCTTTCGGGCCGAACCCTTACCCCACAAAAGCTCAAAGAGCCATAAAATTCTGAGCATGTCTTTCCCGCGAAGGCGGGAATCCACTCCGGTACAAAAGATGGATACCTGCCTTCGCAGGTATGACAATCTAGTTTTTTAAGTTTGGCGATGGTATTGATGAAGATAGGGGTTTGTAGCCAATGGCAGGTATAGAGCGATGAAACCAGATTCTATTGACCGGTACAAGATTATTGAAGAGTTGGGACGGGGCGGCATGGCTACGGTGTACAAAGCGCAGGATCCGTTGTTCGAGCGTGTTGTCGCCATCAAGATCATGCCCCGCGAATTTTCGCATGACAAAGAGTTCCGGGCGCGGTTTATCCGCGAGGCGCGGACGATTGCCGCGCTGGAACATCCGGCGATTGTGCCCGTTTATGATTATGGCGAGGCGTATGACCAGCCATATCTGGTGATGCGCTATATGCCCGGTCAATCGCTAACTGAAAAGTTACGGAATGGATCGGTATCGCTGCAGGAAACGGCCGTCATCATCCAACGCATCAGTTCCGCCCTCGACGCCGCCCATCAAAAAGGTCTCATCCACCGCGATCTGAAACCGGCCAACATCCTCTTTGACCAGTACGACGACGCTTATCTGGCCGATTTTGGCATCGTCCACGTCGCCGCTTCAGACGAAGCGCTGACAGCCACCGGCGGCCTTATCGGCACGCCCAGCTACATGAGTCCGGAACAGGTACATGGCGATCTAGAGCTAGACGGCCGTTCCGACATCTACGCCCTCGGTGTCATTCTATACCAAATGCTTACCGGAACCGTGCCTTATGCGTCCGACACCCCGGCCAAAACCATGATGAGCCACGTACTCGACCCCGTGCCGCAAATTCTGGCCGCCCGTCCCGATTTACCGGCCGAATTCGACGCCATCATCAACAAAGCGATGGCCAAAGACCGGGAAGATCGTTACCCGACTGGCGGCGCGTTGTCGGCCACATTGAATGCGCTTATCGCCCAACTTGGCGCCGACGCGAGCCAATTGGCGCCCACGCCATCCCCCGTCCCGCCAACGCCTGTTCCACCAACGCCCGCGCCAGTGGAGACGTCCCCCCCGCAGCCGGAGCCAGTACAACCCGCTAAAGTCGCGCCGTCTCCGGCTCCCAAACCTGCGCCGCCCCCGAAACGGCCGTCCTCTCCACCATCTCCACTCCCCCAACCAGCCAAACCGGCTGGCAAACGGCGGCTTTCGCCTATATTTTGGGCCGGAATTGGCCTACTGGTTCTCATTTGCCTGGGCGCCGTCGGCGCTGCTGGCTGGGTCATTGCCAATTTGCCCGATGAGACGCCCATCTTAATTGAAGAACGGACGGATTTGCCGACGGCCGCCCTTGTAGCAACGGCGACGAAACCTTCGGTAGCGGAACCTTCGGCGACAGAAACAGCAACAACAGCGGTTGATGCGGCCGGGACGAGCACGGCCGTTGCCCTCATCGCCACCAGAGAACAGTTGGCGGCAGCGGCGGACGCCTCCCCCACCCCCGCCGACGATTCCCGCGCAAGCGCGCTGGCTACCCGGCAAGCGTTGGAAGCAACAGCCGCCGCATCTGAGCCTGATGTTGAGCGGCCAGCAAGCGCCTTTGCCCCCATTTTCGGTCCCAGCGACGGCGAAATGCCCCATCTGGACGATGGTTTTCTGGAAACGGTGTACGCCGACTCTGTTCCGGCTGACTTCATCGCCCACGCCACTTTTGCCAATCCATTCGTCGGCGATTGGGATTTTGGCCTGATATTCCGCCAACTCGCCGCCGATGACGAAATGCGTTTGGTTGTTCATTCGGAAGGATTCTGGAATTTGAACGACCGGAACGGCGAGGATGATGTTTTCATCCATGAAGGAGAGCTAGGCGACGCGCTGAACACCCAAGAAGGGGACGAAAACGAACTGCTGCTGGCGGCGTTTGGCAATCGGGGCTTCTTTTTCTTGAACGGCCGTTACATCGCCACCCTCAACCTCTCCACCCGTTTAGAAGCGGGCGACCTGGCCGTCGCCACCGGGTTTTACGCCGACAGCGAGCAGCCCGGAGCCAGCACCCCCTTCGCCGACTTCACCGTCTGGCCCGCCGCCGCCCTTTTTGGCCCCGAATCTGGCAGCCTGGAGCATATTGACAACGACTTCATCAAAACTTACAACGCCGGTGTAAACGCCTACAATTTCATCGCCGCCGCCGATATGGGAGCGCCGTACACGCTCGACGAAGGCAGTTGGGATATTGGCTTCTCCTTCCGCGATGCTGATGTGGGCGAGCAGTTCTGGGTCGTTGTCGAATCATCCGGCGATTGGTCATTTATCGACCGGCAAAATAATGAAGACGTCAATCTGGACGAAGGCGCGGTGAACACGCTAAACATTGACGAAGACGCCGCCAACCGCCTGCTGCTCATCGCCCTGGACGATGCCGGTTATTTCTTCCTCAATGACGCATTGGTCGCCGAATTGGATTTATCCAGCCGCCGGAACGCGGGCGATGTGTCGGTGTCCACCGCTTATTTCGTGGGCAATGAGATTGAAGGCAACACGACGACGTTTTCCAATTTTGTCGTGTGGCCGCTGCCATAGGGCCGGTCGCCATTTCAGCTAGTCAGCATTTCAGCGATTATTATGCCGTTAAGCGCACTTTCATTACATTGTCATGCCTACGCAGGCAGGCATCCATCTTCTGGATTCCCGCCTGCGCGGGAATGACAGTTCAAATCACTTTGTTTGCCATCTATTTATGGGTTATTCATTGCGCTTTTTCATTGTTCGCCTAATTGTGATTGGGTTTTTCTTGGGATTGGCTGGGTGCGAACGGCCGTCCACATCCCCACCGCAGTCCCTCATCACCCCACCCCCCACAATCGCCGCCACCCCAACCCTGGTTCCGACGCCAACGGTCGTGCCCCCCGCCACCGCCACCAATACGCCCGTACCAACCAACACGCCAACCCCGCCGCCCAGCGCTACGCCCCTCTTCGCCGCTGGCGTCGCGCCCGCCTGCGGCCAAATCCTGCCCATCTTGCCAGGAACGGCCGTCCTTACTGAAACCCTCAACCCTGACTCCGCCGCTTTGGCCCGGCTGCAAGCCATCGTCCCTGAAATTGCCCGCCCGGCATTGGAACGATTACTGGCCGAACCGGGGACCGTTGGGCTGGCCGCCTACCGCATCGGGCAAGAAGCGGACGGCGCTTACCTCAACGCCGACGCGCCCATGCCGTTGGCCTCAGTCGTCAAGCTGGTACACCTCGTCGCCTATGCCGAAGCCGCCGCCGCCGGGGAGATTGACCCAACCGACACGGTAACCTTAGAAGAGTTGGAAGCGTATTACCTGCCCAATCTGGATTTGAACGCCCATCCCAAAGCGATTGCCGACCTGGAAGCGGACGGCCGTCTCTTTGGCGATCCGCCAGCGATGCTGCTAGATGAACTGCCGGGCATGATGATCGAGTACAGCTCCAACGCGGCGGCCGATTATTTACACATGCTGCTGGGGCAAGAGGTGATTGAGGAAACGGCCGTCTCCCTCAACCTCGCCCCGCAAACCGCCCCCTGTCCCTGGCTGGGCCAATTCCTCATCATGGGCAACCACACCCGCGACGAGGCCAACGACCAGGAGGCCGTGCAAAATTATATTGACGACCCCGACTTGTACGGCCGTGACGTCATTCAATTGACCGAAGCGTACAGCAGCGACCCCGAATTCCGCGAAACGGCCGTCGCCTGGCGGCGCGAAAATCGGCGCCCCAACGGTCAAACCCAACGCTTTTTCAGCGAGACGCTCAACGCGCAGGGAACGGCCGGCGACTACGCCAATTTGATGGCCCAAATCGCCCAAAACGGCCTCAGCAACGGCGACAGCAGCTTTATCGCCCGCCGCGAACTGGAATGGATCATGCAGTTTCCGGCCAATCAAACGTTGTTCACCAACGCTGGCTACAAAAACGGCTCCCTGCCCGGCATCCTCACGACCGTTTACTATGCTTACCCGCTGGATGGCTCCAACCCCATCGTGGTTGCGTTGTTCTTTCGGGAGTTGAACGGCCGTACCTACCAGGATTGGCGGCAAAATTTAGCCCACGACGAACTGGCCCGCTGGCTCCTCGCCGACCCCGAAGCCATCCCCGCCCTCCGCGCCGTCCTCACGCCTTAAAATTTCAGGCGCAGGTTCGTAGTAAGCCCCGCAGGTTCGTAGTAAGCCACGTAGGTTCGTAGTAAGCCCCGTAGGTTCGTAGTAAGCCACGTAGTCTTCGGAGTGGCGTATTATCGCTTCGGTTATCAACTGTCGCTTCGGCCATCCCCCAAAACGGTACTCCGCAGACTGCGTACCTGACTACAAACCAGAAATACGCACCTGATTGGGTACTCCAGGGTGCGCGAACAAGTTGTCAGTCAATTTCACCGGCGGGCCTGGGAGGCCCGCCTACGGCGGCGTAGAGGGGCCTCCCAGGCCCCGGTTTTGGTGAACC
>JANTGY010000316.1 GCA_024762695.1 Anaerolineae bacterium | reverse complement strand
TTTCACCGGCGGGCCTGGGAGGCCCGCCTACGGCGGCGTAGAGGGGCCTCCCAGGCCCCGGTTTTGGTGAACCAATGACAAGTTGTTCGTAGACCCGCGGTGGATTATTCTTCTTCGTCGGAACGGCCGTGTAACCCCGCCGCTTCCTCAAACGACTCCGAGTAAAACCAGGTCACCAGCCGTTTTTGCGCCCAGGGGGCCAGGTTCATCATCAGTTGAACGCCAGGCTTGCTCTTCATCGCGTCTTCAAACGCAGTTTTTGATTCAAAATAGAGTTCGTAAGTGAGGTAAAAGCGGGATTCCCCGGCCGGTTTGCCCATCACGCGGCTGATTTCGGTTTTGACGAGGCCCGGAAGCTGCTCGGCCAACTGCAAATGGACGTTGGAAAAGAAGGCGTCGAGGATATCGAGATCGTCAACCTGGCGGTAGAGAGTTGTGAATTTGTACATGATAGGGATTGGGGATTGGGGGCTGGCGACCACAAGGCCCCAGCCCCTAGCCCCCTATTCTATTGCCATAGCGTTCGTAGTTCAGCTTTTAATTGTTCCCGTTGGCTGGCGTAATCGTCGTCGTTGGTTTCGCCCCGCTCGTGGGCTTCGTCGAGGTCGGCGATGGCTTGGAGAAGTTGGTCAACTTGGGAAAGGTGGGCCGCTTCGTCTGACTCCTCATATTCGTCGTATTCGTACTCGTCGGCGTATGATGGCGATTGCCAATTTTGGTAAAGGAAGATGCCGGCTACGATGACGATGAGCAAGATGCCGCCGCCGATGAGGAGTTCGTTGGTACTGTTGCGCGGGGCGACCGTGTTGCCGCCTACGGAGGCGGCGCTAGCCGTTGGCTCGCCTTCAAATTGCATAGTCAATTCATCCCCAGCCTGCAAACCGGCCTGAGCGTAACTGAGGAAGGAACCGCCGCCGCCGGGCATTTCTTGCCCGCCCTGGAATTCCCAGGCGCCGCCTTTAACCGTAACGCCTACATCGGGCATGATGATGTTGGCGCTGTCGGCGGGGTAGGGGAGGCTGTGGCTGAGGGTCATGCCGTCTTCGTAGGGCAGGAAGTAGGTGACGATGAGGTTGAGGCCGCCAGCGCCGGGGTGCATAGGCAGGGTGTCGGCCCAGCCGGTATCGGTTTGGATGACTTCAGTGGCCGGGATGGTGGATTCCATGGAACCGAGGGTGCGCTCGAAGATGGGGTTTTCGGCGCCTTCGGGCAGGTTGATTTGGATGGTTCCCAGTTCGGGATTGCCGGATTCGCCAACGAACACGGCCGTTGCCCGATTATCAATTACATACAATTCGCTGACCTGCATCACATCGCCCTGGAAGCCCAGAACCAGATGCACTTGTTCAAACGCGATAGCTGCGGGATCGGTTGTCGCTTCGTAGACGATGATGGGTAGTTCCAATGTAGGTTGGCTGCGGCTGAGTTGACCGGCGTCGCTGCTAAAGCCCAATTCCTTGTAGGTGACACTGGCTAGAAATATCCAATCTGGCTCAACGGCGGGTAGATTGAATTGGTAACGGCCGTCCACATCCACCGTGGTTGTGATATTCATTGTTTCTTGGAAACTGGTATTAAACGCACGCAGCCGGGCTTCGCCTTCAGTCACGACTTCGCCCGTCGCGCCGTTGGTCACCTGGCCGCTGACAGCCGCGCCTTCGATAGGTTCCGTTAAAGCGGACGGGCTGGCATAGACATAGCTGAACGTCCGCGCGTAATTCACAACGGCCGTTACTTCCATCTCGCCTAACTCAAAATCATGTTCGGGAACAGCGCCGGGGATGTCGGCCATAACCGTCTCATTACTGCGGTTGAACCAATAGTTTAACCGGGTCAAATCGAGGTTGGCGTTATTCGAGCCGTCGCCCTGGCCGTCTGCGCCATGACAGGCGAGGCAGTTGGCCTCATAAACAGCTTCGCCCATCCCAATGGACGTTTCCGATGCGCTGAAGCTGTAGATAGCAGCCACCAAATCCCAACGCGCTGCATCGTCCAGTGGGTCGCTGCTGGCTGGGCCGAAGGGGGGCATCCCCGATTCGAGGATGCCATTGGTGATGTGGCCGAAGATTGTGCCGGGCACGGCCGTATTCCCAAAATTGGGGTCATTCAATTGACGCGGTTGAACGAGAAGCTGCGTTGCCAGTTCCCCATCGCCGCCGCCGGTCGGGCCGTGACAGTTGGCGCAGCGCTCGGCGAAAACCGCCAGGCCGTTCGCGGCATTGGGCGGTGTTAGCGGTAAGTTGACTTCTTGGGCGTTGACGATACCTAAACCCAGCCCGAACAGGATAATAAACAAAATGAAAACGGCCAGGAAACGGCCGTTTGTAGTATGTGTGTGTGCGTTTTTAACCATTGTGATTGTTGCAGAATTGGAGACTAGTAGACTGGGGATTTTAAAGAATCTAGCCCTCAGTCTCCAGTCCCCAGTCTCCATTTATAATTTCCGCCCGCAAGAGACGCAAAAATTATCGTCTGCGTCAAACGGTTTGCCGCAGTTGGGGCAGAATCCGGCTTGCGTTGGACCTGAGGCTCGGACTTGTTTGGCTTGCTTTTGCTTGGGCTTTCCCTGTCTAACTTGTGTAACAGCCGCTTCAATAGCCGCATCTACATCCGACTCCACAGCGTCGGGCCGGTCAGACGCGCTGCCGTCTACTTGTTCCAACTGCTGCAAAATAGCGGCGGCGTTTTCCATAAGCTGCGCCCGCTGTCGCTCGTGTATTTCATCGGGCATTTTGCCCGTATCATGATCAAAATCCAGATCGCGTATTTGGTCTAAAATCGCATCCTTCTCGGCCAACAGCGTTTGCCGGTGCGAAAATCGTTTTTGTTCCTGTCGCGATGCTTGCAACAACGGCCGTGCCAGAAACAGCCCGACCAGAATCAACAGCGCGATTCCTAACAGTATAGAGCCTGTCGCCATGTATTTAAATGTAAAACGGAGATTGGCGTTTCAGCGCATCAGCCCTTCAACGCTTCAGCTTTTAGGCTGAAATGCCGATTCGCTGACATGCTGACCAGCTAAACCCGTTTTACCCTCCTTGCGCCAATAATTGTTCAATGGTTTGTGTCAAAGTCGCTTCCCGCATCGGGCCAAGCTGAACATAAATCACTTGTCCCGATTGATCAATAACAAACGTCTCCGGCACGCCGGTGATCTCATAATCTTGGGAAACGCGGTCGCCATAATCGAGCGCGTTAGGGTAGGTGATGTTGAATTCCCGCAAATACTCCATAGACTTTGGCTCGACATCTACATGAGCCACGCCCAGGAAAACAACGCCCCGATCGGCGTATTTGCGCCAGGTCGCCTCAAACATATCCGCTTCTACCCGGCACTCCACACACCAGGAAGCCCAAAAATTAAGGACAACCACCTGGCCTTTGAAGTCAGCCAAAGTTGCCGTTTCACGCCCTTCCCATTGATACCCGTCCAGAAATTGTACCGTAAAGTCGGGCGCCGGTTGACCCGCTTCAGGGCGGGTTTTGCTTGTTTGCACCAAACCCCACCCGGCCATACCCAGCAAAGCGACAATGCCGACCCATACGGCGATATTGCCCCACCGAATCGGTTTGGACGAGGTTGATTGTTCAGTTTCATTCATAATTTTTAATCATCAATCATCAATGATCAACCATTCTCCAATTCTTTTTCGATTTTGGAGATGTAATCATCGGTAGATTGGGGTGTGGAAACGGCCGTATCGGCTGTGTCCGTTGCCAGTTCCATTTCAGTCGCCCGTAAATTACGCATATAGCGGCTAAAGAATACCACACCTACCGGAATTAACACGAGCGGGACGATCCAAACCAGCAAACTAAACCCTTCGCGCGGCGGTTCCGCTAACACCTTGGGGCCGTACAAATTAGAAAAATAATCAAAAACATCCTGCTCGGTCTTCCCCTCTTCCAACATCTCGCGAATAATTTGCCGCCAATCGGCGCATGCCTGCGTCTGACATACATCCAACGGCGTACTCTCGCACACCGGGCAATATACAACCCGCGCAATTTTATTCACTTCATCATCGGTAACCACTTTTTTCAAGCCGCCATCGTCCTCAGAGCCATCTTGCGCAATAACGGGAAGAGCGAACGTGAAGAAAAGTAAACCGATTAGAGCATAAAACGTCAAACGCAAACCATGATGCGTAAAACGTGAAACGTGAAACTTGCCACTAGCCACTTGCCATTCTCCTCTCTAGTCTGCCGCGCCCAGAGCCGCTTGCGCTGTCCGCGAGACGACGACTTCTTTCTTCTTACCTGGCCAGGCGGCGATGAGCGTGCCCAAAATAAAAACAAAACCGCCCGCCCAAACCCAGTTCACCAGTGGGTTCAGGTACACGCGGAACGTTGCCGCCGTCGCCGTCGTCGGTTCCCAGTTTACCAACAGCACATAAAAATCATCGGCGATTGTAGAACGAACGCTGGGAATCGTCATCGGTTGGCCGGTGCGCGTGTAAAGTTCAGTGCGCGGCAACAGTGTTTTGACGAATTTGCCGTTTTCATAGACATCAATTGTCGCTTCCGTAATCAACAAATCATCCGGGCCGGGATACCTTTCCATGCCCTTCAATTCCATTTCATAGCGGCCCAGCGTTAAACGCTCGCCGGTTTCCAGGCGAAGCTGCGTTT
>JANTGY010000315.1 GCA_024762695.1 Anaerolineae bacterium | reverse complement strand
TGGATATGCGCCGTATGAATCGAATTTTGGCATGGGAACCGGAAAACGGCCGTATTACCGTCGAACCCGGCGTCACCATCTCCCAATTGTGGCAGTATATCCTGGAAGACGGCTGGTGGCCGCCTGTCGTCACCGGTACCATGCTGACTACCGTCGGCGGCTGCGCCGGGATGAATGTGCATGGCAAAAATGCTTACCAGGCCGGCCCCATCGGCGACCACATCCTGGCATTCGACATGCTGTTGGCCGATGGCCGCATCATCACCTGCAGCCGCGACGAAAACAGCGACATCTTCCACGCCGCGATTGGCGGCATGGGTATTTTGGGCATCTTTACATCGCTCACCATGCAAATGAAGCGGGTCTATTCCGGCCTGCTGGACGTGGAAACCGAAACCCGCCCCAATTTGGCGAGTATGTTCTCCTATTTCGAGGAGAATCTGGAGAATTCCAGCTACATCGTCGGCTGGATGGACGCCTTTGCCAAAGGAGATGCGCTGGGACGCGGCGATGTACACAAAGCGACCTACCTGTCTCCCGGCGCCGACCCCAATCCCAGCCAGACCTTGCGATTGGATAACCAACATTTGCCGCCAACGCTGTTTGGCGTTGTGCCCAAATCACTCATTTGGCTGGGCATGCGGCCGTTTATGAACAATCCCGGCACCTGGCTGATTAACAACGCCAAATTCTATGCCGGGAAGCTGGTCGGCCCGACAAAACACCGCCAGCCACATGCCGCCTTCCATTTCTTATTGGATTATGTGCCCGATTGGAAGAAGGCGTATGGCACGGGCGGCCTCATCCAATACCAGCCGTTCATCCCCAAAGAGACGGCGCAGGATGCATTCCGCGACATTCTAGAACTATGCCAAAAACGCCGCCTGCCCAACTACCTTACGGTGTTCAAACGGCATCGGCCGGATGATTTTTTGCTAACGCACGCGCTGGATGGCTATTCGATGGCGATGGATTTCCGCATCACCAACCGCAACCGGGAGCGCATCGTAAATTTGGCGCGGGAGTTAGATGAGATTGTGCTGCAAGCGGGCGGCCGGTTTTATTTTGCCAAGGATAGTACGTTGCGGCGGGAAACGGCCGTTGCCTACCTCGGCCAATCAACCATAGACCAATTCCGTGCCCTCAAACAACGCCTCGACCCCGACAACATCCTGCAAACCAACCTCTGGCGGCGTGTGTTTGGCTGAATCAGACGAATTGGGTTATTGACTTGGTCAATGACTTAGTCTACACTGTCAAAAGAGGTAAAGCTAATGACTGTGTACAATATCTATGAAGCTAAAACACATCTGTCTAAATTGCTGACGCGGGTGATGAGCGGGGAGCAGATTATCATTGCCAAAGCAGGTAAGCCAGTGGCTGTGTTGTCTCCCTTTACCGAGATGCCAACACGCCGCACGCCTGGCCACGATGCTGGCAAGGTCATCATCAAATCTAATTTTGACGACCCGTTGCCGGAATTTGACGTATGAAAGCGCTGCTGGATACGCATACATTTTTGTGGTGGAATCTCGACGATCCGCAGCTTTCAGATACGGTGCGCGAATTTATTAGCGACGGCCGTAACGAAATATTTTTAAGCGCCGCCAGCGCCTGGGAAATTGCCATCAAATATGGGAACGGCCGTTTAGAATTACCCGAACCGCCCCAACAGTATATCGCCCAGCGTCTAACCCGGCATCGCTTTTCATCCCTGCCCATCCAACTGAGTCATGCAGCGCAAGTGTATCGACTGCCTGATATTCACAACGATCCCTTCGACCGGCTGCTTGTGATTCAAAGTCAGTTAGAAGGACTGCCGCTCCTTACAGCAGATTTACAAATTGCGCGCTACGATGTGAACGTTATTTGGTAGGCATGCGCTGGAATTACGCTTGCGTGAAAAAAGAATCGGGGAGACATTCCGTACTCGCAAACCAACCTCTGGCGGCGCGTATTTGGCTAATCGTTAGTTTTCTCACTCGTTCCACGCCCCGCGTGGAACGGTTTTTCAGACGCTCCGCGTCGCCCAACAGGAGAATAAGATGACCTACAAACTCATTTCAGTTGTTGCTTTGTTGGCATTACTCGGATTAGGCGCATTCATCGCACCCGCCGCCGCTGCGCCCGCCGCGCCGCCAGACGCAAATGCAGGGACGGTTTTACAAACCACCGTAAACGCCGCCCCGCAAGCGCAGGAAGACGGCAGCTCCAGCCTGCCCGAAGGCTTGAGCAAAATCTTCGCCTCCCTCGGTCTCTACATCGTCACGATGTTTACAATGGCGATTGGCACCGAAATCACGGTGGATGTATTCAAGTTGGCCGCCGGGTTTAAGAGCAAACCGACGGCCGCAAAAACGCTAGCCGAGTACGAAAATGTGCTGCCCGGCACGCTGGAAAGTTTGGGGTTGGGCGCTGAAGCCAAAGCCAATCTGGAAATGCAGTGGGCCAACATGAAAGAAATCCTGGCCCCCGTCTTCAAAGCGGAACAAGTTATCGCCGATTTGAAAGAGGAAGAGTTCAGCGCCGCTTTGGGCCTGGCATTGGGCGACTCCGATCCATCGGACAAATTAATTGCCACAGCCGCCAGCATTATCAAACAGCAAATCAAGGCGTCGCTGGATAAAATTCAACCGGAATCGGCAATGGGGCAAGCAGCTAACAATGTTGTGCGGGAAAAGATAGACGATTTGATTAACGGTCTGGCGGCCCAAGCCATTAATGTCACGCCGGAAGCGTTTTATCGTCAATGTATGATTTTGCTGAATGGGGAATTGGCAACGGCCGTTACCCACTGGACCCAATCCCAAATCAGCGAACTGCAAGAAGTTTCCTACGAAACCGCCCACAACATCATCAACACCCAGCTCCTACCCATGATTCACAACTCCGGCTTCAACAAAGAAACCGAAAACAAAATCGCCCTCCAACTAGAAAACTTCTTACAAAACATCCAAACCAGCCGCCATGCCGACATCTACCTGGAAACGCTCAATAAACTCCTGCTCGAAGTCGAACGACAGCGCGATGAACTGCGCAGCCATTGGCGCAAATGGTATTGGAGCGTTGTTGACTGGCTGCGCCAGTACAAGCTGTTCGCCTGGATTCCAAAACGTCAGCCCAAGCTCGATCCCACCATCCCACATCCCGGCGAAGCGGCTGGCAAACTGCTAGAAATCGAGCGCCGCGACAAACGGGAATCCTCCTCCCGCATTCAGCAAATGCGGCTAACCTCTGTCGTTGTCGGCATCATTCTGGCTTACTTTCTACAAATAGATTCGGCTGATTTACTGCGTGATTTGTTCCCCCAAAACGCCAATTTTCTCTCCATGGCATTGGTCCCCCATGATGCCGCCTTCTTCTCCTGGATTGGCAGCCGACTGCACATTACCATGTACGACCTATCCGCTGGCGTTATTCTCACCGGATTGGCCGCCAGCGCCGGTTCCGGCTTCTGGCATGACCAACTTAGTCGTTTACAATCGGTAAAGAAAGGGGTAGAGACCGCGTATACGGCCGTGCAAAACCTACAGAAATGATGAATGCAGAATGATGAATGATGAATTCCTCGTTCCCCATTCCCCATTCATCATTATCTTCAGTCCGGGTAGCGGTAAAAGAAATCGTGCTCTCCGGTTAGCGTGGCTAACCGCATGTAGATGGCGTGCGTGTCGTCGGCTTCATAAGCGATGGCGATACGGCGCCCCACTAATCGGCCGACTAACTCCCAATAATCCTTAGAAAACGATTCCTGTGGGCGTAAAGCGCCGTCGTTATCCTCTTGCCGGCCGCCTACCAACGCCTTCAGGCGCACCATATACTTGTCCGCTTCGGGAACCAAATCCAACACTTCCGCCTGATAAACCGCCCGCACATAATCCAGATTGGGCAATTTCCAGGCAAACTGTACAGCAAACTCTTCACCAATTTTATACTTTGCTTCAGGCATAGGGGAAGTGTAGCCAAAAGGAGCGACAGGGCAAGGATGCGCGGCGAGTCGGTGAGCGGTAAAAAGACAACTTGAAAACCGGCCACTTGCAAACTTGCACAAAAAAAGCCGCTGCCCCAATTAGGCAGCGGCCTGCTTTTAATTATTAGCGATTAGCGAATCGCCAACTCCGATTGTTTGTCGAATAGATGCATATTGTTCATATCCATCACCAAATCAATCTTGTCGCCAATGCCAATCTGCATGCGCGTATCCACCGTAGCCACAAAGCTATTTTTGCCAGAACTAAGATACAAATGCAGTTCGTGACCTAACAATTCGACCACTTCTACATCAGCCTTAAGCGGCGCGGGAATGATTTGCGGCGGCGCGTATTCCGGCGCATGGACATGCTCAGGACGGATGCCAAAAATAACTTCCTTGCCCGCATAGGCGCCGTAGACTCCCTTCTTGTCGTCGGGAATCTGCACACGGAAATCGCCAGTGTCCACAAACATCTTGCCATCTTCGTTAACTAACGTCGCATCAAAGAAGTTCATGCTGGGGCTGCCAATGAAGCCGGCTACAAAAACATTATTGGGAACATTGTACAGATTACGCGGCGAATCAACCTGCTGCAAAATACCGTCATGCAAAACGGCAATCCGGTCGCCCATCGTCATCGCTTCTACCTGATCGTGGGTTACGTAAAT
>JANTGY010000314.1 GCA_024762695.1 Anaerolineae bacterium | reverse complement strand
GAAATTGGTCAGGCGCTCATCCAAAGCCTGGCCCAATCCGACGATCATGAATTATTGACATTAGATTTACAACCTTTACCGGCCGATTTGCAAGGATTGTCCACCCATATTCAGGGCGACATACTCGACAAAACCCTTTTAGCCCGCCTCGTCACCGAATACGAATTCGACATGATATTCCATCTGGCGGCGCTGCTCTCCACACGCGGCGAATTTGCGCCCGATTTGGCCCATCGCGTTAATGTGGAAGGCACATTGGGCCTCATGCAGATAGCCGCCGAGCAATCGCAGCGGCGCGGCGACCCGGTGCGCTTCATCTTCCCCAGTTCCATCGCCGTCTACGGCCTTCCCGATTTGGTGACCAAAGCGCGTGATTTTCATGTGCGCGAATGGGATTGGAACCATCCGACAACGATGTACGGCTGCAACAAGCTGTATTGCGAGCAGTTGGGAGCCTATTACAGCCAGCATTACCAGCAGTTGGCCGCCAGCCGTCCCGTCATGCTTGATTTCCGGGCCATACGCTTTCCCGGTTTAATCAGCGCTTTCACCACGCCCACGGGCGGAACCAGCGACTATGGCCCAGAGATGCTGCACGCCGCCGCGCAGGGCAAGCCTTACGCCGCCTTTGTGCGCGAAGACAGTGTCATCCCCTTCATGGCGATGCCCGATGCGGTCACGGCCTTGTTAGACCTGGCGGAAGCGCCGCGCGAAAATTTAACCCGCACCGTTTACAACATCACCAGCTTTAGCCTGACGGCCGTCGAAATCCGCGACCTGGTTCTAAACGCCTTCCCGGACGCCCAAATCACATTCAAACCAGATGGCAAGCGGCAAGGGATTATTGATAGTTGGCCGGCCGGTCTAATTGACAAAGCCGCCCGCCACGATTGGGGCTGGAGGCCGGCTTACAACGTCGAACGCGCCTTCAACGAATACCTGATTCCTAACATCGCCAAGCGTTACCAGAGTTAAGCTGGGGAACGGGGAAACAGAGAAGACTGTTTCTTTTCGTATAACACGTTCGTAGTCCATAAGTGTCAACTTAAGCATATGGTAGATAAGTTCGTTTAGTTAACGCTTATGGTTCGTAGTCAGGTACGTAGTCGCGCAGTTTTGCGACGGAGTACCGTCTAGCGATAGCCCGCCACTCCGCAGACTGCGTGGCTGACTACGAACGGTTTTATCTATGGGTCATCATTAAATAGTGTGCTTGACAACCCGAAACATTGATTGTCATTCCCCCACCTTCGTGAGGGCAGGCTCTGCGAAGGCAGGAATTCACTCCGACAAAAGCATGGATTCCCGCCTTCGCGGGAATGACAAGGTAAACTTTCGTTGTTCAGTTAGCACACTAATTGATGAAGAGCCTTATCTATTATGCATAACCGACGTTCGCTGACTCGTTATGCCTGGCTTTCGCTGGGCACGGCCGTTTTCACCATTTTTCTCAAAGCCGCCGCCTACCTGCTAACCGGGTCGGTTGGCTTACTGTCCGATGCGTTGGAATCGGGCGTGAATTTAGCGGCGGCTGTGTTTGCGCTCATCGTCTTGACCGTCGCCGCCATGCCGCCCGACGAAGAACACGCCTACGGTCATGCCAAAGCCGAATACTTCTCCAGCGGCGCGGAAGGCACACTCATTTTGATTGCAGCGGGGACGATTGGGTATACGGCCGTCTTACGCCTCATCAATCCACAGCCATTAGAGCAAGTGGGCGTGGGCCTGATTGTGTCAGTCGTGGCCGCGCTGTTTAATTTGTTGACAGCGCGCATTTTGCTGCGGGCCGGCCGCCGCCACAATTCAGTGACCTTAACGGCCAATGCCCGTCATTTAATGACCGATGTGTGGACATCGGGCGGCGTTGTGTTGGGCGTGGGGGCGGTCGCCCTAACCGGCTGGCAACTGCTCGATCCGCTCCTCGCCCTGGCGGTGGCCGGTCAAATTGTGTATGCCGGGTTCAAATTGGTGCGTCAAGCGGTATTGGGATTGATGGATACGGCTTTGCCGCCGGAGGAGATGGCGAAGGTAACGGCCGTTCTCGCCCAATACCAGCAAAAAGGAATTACCTACCACGCCCTGCGCAGCCGCCAATCGGGAGCCTGGGCCTTTATTTCCGTCCACATTCAAGTCCCCGGCGCCTGGAGCGTGCAAGAAGGCCATACCCTACTCGAAGAAATAGAGCGCGATTTGCGCCAGGCCATGCCGCTGGTTTCCGTTTTTACCCATCTGGAACCCATCGAAGACCCGGTATCCTGGCAGGACATTTCCCTGACCCGCAATGATGATGAAACAAACGCATAAACCATGCTAACTGTCACTTGACACGCGCTAATTGACACTTGATACTTAACCCCTATGAGCGATTACCTGAAGATATACGAAGTTGGCCCCCGCGATGGATTGCAAAACGAAGCCAAACCAGTCAATACCTTGCAAAAGAACCATCTCATCGACAGCCTGGTCGCCGCCGGGCTGCAACATATCGAACTGACCAGCTTCGTTCATCCTAAAGCCGTGCCCCAGATGGCCGACGCCGACGATGTGTCCCGGCGGGCGCACGCGCAGCATCCCGGCATAAATTTTGTGGGACTGGTGTTTAACCAGCGCGGCTATGATCGGGCCATCGCCGCCGGGTGTAAATCAATGGCGTTTGGCGTGTCGGTCAGTGAGACGTTTAGCCAAAACAATACGCGCATGTCGTCGCAGCGAGCGCTGGAGATTACACGCGATTTGGTGGCTCAGGCCAAACGGGACGGTATTTGGGCCAGGGTTTATGTGATGACGGCCTGGGTTTGCCCTTTTGAAGGGCCGACGAACCCGCATAAGACAACGGCCGTTGCCGAGAAAATTTGGGAGCTGGGCGTAGACGAATTAGCCATTGCCGACACCATCGGCCACGCCAACCCGCTGGAAGTGGGCCGCCTGATGGAAAGTTTGGGACGGCGGCTGGATATGAGCAAGCTGGCCGTCCATCTGCACGATACCCAGGCGTTAGGCTTAGCCAACGCCACAACTGCCATTCAAGCCGGCGTGCGCATTATTGACAGCAGCGTCGGCGGATTAGGCGGCTGCCCCTTCGCCCCCGGCGCGGCGGGCAATCTGGCGACAGAAGATTTGGTGTTCATGGCCTACAAAATGGGGCTGGGAACCGGCGTTGATTTTGACGCCCTCTGGCAAATTATCTACGATTTGGAAGAGATGGTGGGGCATCCAACAGGCGGCCGTATCCGCCCCTGGTGGGAAAGCATGTGCCGCATTGAGCCGGATGTGGAGTTTAAATAAAGATTAGGAACACAGAGATTCACAGAGGTCACCCGGAGATTCACAGAGAGAAACGAGAGGATTATTATATTCTCTTTCTTCTCTCTGTGAAACTCTGCGCCTACTCCGCGTAACTCTGTGTTCCTTCTTCATTAACCGCCAATTTCGGACATAACCCGGTTGAGCGGAATCACTTCTTCGCCTAATTTATGGCCCCAGGGTTTCCACCAGATGCCATCTTCGATAATGGCTTTGAGCTGCTTGTTGGTTGCGCCATTACGAAGCGGAGTCAACAGATCCACTTCTTTTTCGCGTAAGAGGCAAAGACGTAAACGGCCGTCGGCCGTCAATCTGGCTCGCGTACAACTGGCGCAAAACGGCTGCGTTACCGAACTGATGAACCCCAGCGTCCCCGGCGCGTCTGCCAGCCGGTAAAGCTGCGCTTCGCCATCCAGTTCGCCCCCATTCACCGACGATAGCGGCCCCAAAACGGCCGTAATCGTCGCCATTAACTCTTCCTGGCTGACAACGCCCGCCTGCTGAAAATCAGCCACATCGCCAAACGGCATCATCTCAATAAAGCGCACTTGCCAGGGCTGATGCAGCGTCAAGCGGGCCAAATCCACCACATCTTCCTTATCATTATAATTGCGCACCACAACCGCATTCAACTTAATGCCTAATCCAGCGGCAGTTGCGGCGTCAATACCCGCCCACACATCTTCTACATCTCCCCAGCGCGTTACCTTCTTAAACTTCTCCGGGTTAAGCGTGTCAATGCTGATATTGACACGCTCCAAACCAGCGTCCGCCAGCGGTTGCGCCAATTCATTCAGCAACAAACCATTCGTCGTCATCGCTACCGTCTTGACGCCCGGCGTTTGGGCGATGCGCCCGACAATATCCACCACATTGGCCCGCACCGTTGGTTCGCCGCCGGTCAGTCGGAACTTATGAAAGCCCAAATCGGCAAAAACCTGCACCAAGCGGTCAATCTCATCATCTTGCAGCAGTTCGGCGCGAGGCCGAAAGGTAATATCTTCCGGCATACAGTAAACACAGCGCAAATTGCACTTATCGGTTAAAGAAATACGAAGGTAATTGATATTGCGGCCAAAGCGGTCGAAGGACATAACTCTTTCCTCAGTGAGGGATTACATATCCCAGGATGCTGCTGATTGTATCATTCTTTACCCATTTTTATCAATGTAATCTGTTTTATTTGAGATACCGTTAGTAACTTACCAATGAACTCCTTGTACAGTGGACAAGAAAATGATCCGCAGAATACACAGATTAACGCAGATTTTTTTGAATCATTTTAATCTGTGTAATCTGTGAAATCTGCGGACGAATCTTTTCTGGTTTATCCAGGTTAGGTAAAC